>CAZFKW010000032.1:0-14270 GCA_964519795.1 uncultured Ramlibacter sp.
GCTGCTGACCCAAGACCAGGAAATGGTGCGCGACGCCGTCCGCGCCTTTGCCCAGGAACAGCTGTGGCCCAACGCCGCGAAGTGGGACAGGGAGCACCACTTTCCCCGGGATGCGCACAAAGGCCTGGCCCAACTGGGCGCCTATGGCATCTGTGTGCCAGAGGAGCTTGGCGGCGCCAACCTGGACTACGTGACGCTCTCGCTTGTGCTGGAGGAAATCGCCGCCGGCGACGGCGGCACCAGCACGGCCATCAGCGTCACGAACTGCCCGGTCAATGCCATCCTCATGCGTTACGGCAGTGCAGAGCAAAAAAGGAGGTGGCTTGATCCGCTGGCCCAGGGCCGGATGCTGGGTGCCTTCTGCCTGACCGAGCCGCATGTGGGCAGTGATGCCTCAGCGCTCAAGACGACGGCCCGGCTGGAGAAAGGTGCTGGAGGGGACAGCTATGTGATCAATGGTGTCAAGCAGTTCATTACGAGCGGCAAGTATGGCGACGTCGCCATCGTCATTGCCGTGACTGACAAGGGCGCCGGCAAAAAGGGCATGAGCGCCTTTATCGTGCCCACCAGTGCGCCTGGCTACGTTGTTGCGGGCCTGGAGGACAAGCTCGGCCAGCATTCCAGTGACACGGCCCAGATCCGGTTTGACGACTGCCGCATCCCGGCTGAAAACCTCATTGGCGCTGAAGGTGAGGGCTATCGCATCGCCCTGGGCGGCCTGGAGGGCGGGCGGATCGGCATTGCCTCCCAGGCCATCGGCATGGCGCGCAGTGCCTTCGATGTGGCCGTGGCCTATGCCAAAGAGCGCGAAAGCTTCGGCCAGCCCATCTTTAACCACCAGGCCGTGGGCTTTCGCCTGGCCGAATGCGCAACGAAAATCGAGGCTGCGCGGCAGCTCACCTGGCACGCCGCCAGCCTGCGCGATGCGGGACGCCCCTGCCTGAAGGAAGCCGCCATGGCCAAGCTCTTCGCCACCGAGATGGCCGAGCAGGTTTGCAGCACGGCCATCCAGACCTTGGGCGGCTACGGCTATGTGCGTGACTTCCCGGTGGAGCGGATCTACCGCGACGTGCGCGTCTGCCAGATTTATGAAGGCACATCCGATGTGCAGAAAATCCTGATCCAGCGCTCGTTATGATGGCTGCCTGCGGGCAGCTTTCCGCTGCCCGGGGCACGACGGCAACATCATGAGAATCATCATCCTGGGGGCTGGCCGCGTTGGCGAGAGCGTCGCCGAAAGCCTGGTGTCCGAGCACAACGACATCACGATCATCGACACCGATGCGCCCCGCCTGCGCGAGCTGGAAGACCGGCTCGACCTGCGCGGCGTTGCCGGCAACGGCACCCTCGCCCCGGTGCTGCAGCGTGCGGGTGCCGAAGACGCCGACATGCTGATTGCCTGCGCCGCTCTGGACGAGACCAATCTGGTGGCCTGCAAGGTCGCGCACGACAAATTCAATGTCCCCACGACGATTGCCCGGCTGCGCTCGCCGGAGTTCCTTGCCGATAGCCAGCTGTTGGGCAGGGAGGGGTTCGCAGTAGACCATGTGATCTGCCCGGAAGAGTCGGTCATGCGTTACATCCAGCAGCTCATCGATTACCCGGAGGCGTTGCAGGTCCTGGAATTCTCGGAGGGCCGGGTGCACCTGATTGCGGTACGTGCACAGTCCGGCAGTGCGCTGGTCAACCATACCATCGGCGAATTCGGCGAGCTGTTTCCGCAGGCGCCGATGCGCGTGGTTGCCGTCTATCGGCGCGAGGCCGAAGTAGCCTGCGATGCCGGGACCCGCATCCTGGCCGGCGACGAGGTCTTCCTGCTGGCGGGCAAGGAGGTGATCCGCCAGGTGCTGGGCGCCATCCACAACAGGGATGAACCCGTGCGCCGCGTCATGATCGCCGGCGGCGGCAAGGTCGGACTGCGGCTGGCCCGCCGGCTCGAAGGCCAATGCCAGGTCAAGCTCATCGAACAGGACAAGGCACGTTGCGAGTACCTTGCAACCCAGCTGCCGACCGAAACCCTGGTGTTGCGCGGTGACGGCACGGACGAGGACCTGCTGACTGATGAGAACGTGGGCGGCCTCGATCTCTTCCTGGCGCTGACCAGTGATGACGAGGACAACATCCTGTCGGCCATGCTGGCCAAGCGCCTGGGGGCCCGGCGCGTGCTGGCCCTCATCAACCGCCGCGCCTACGCCGAGATGATGCAGGGCAGCACCATCGACATTGCCGTGTCGCCTGCCCAGACCGTGATCGGCGAACTGCTGGCCCATGTGCGGCGGGGCGACGTTGTGGCCGTGCACAGCCTGCGTCGGGGCGCGGCCGAGGCGCTCGAAGGCGTGGCCCGCGGTGATGCCAGGACTTCGCGCCTGGTGGGCCGGCGCGTTGACGAGCTTGCCTTGCCTGCCGGGGCCCGCATCGGCGCCATTGTGCGCGGCGAAGGGCAAGGGGGCCGCGTCCTCATGCCGCACCATGACACGGTCATTGAAGCAGACGACCACCTGGTGATCTTCATTCCCAACAAGCGCCTCGTGCGTGAAGTGGAGCGCATGTTCCAGGTCAGCGCCACCTTCTTCTAGGCCATGCACAGCGTCTATCCCGTCCTGGCGGTCTTCTCGCGCGTGCTGGCAGGGTTCTCGCTGGCGTTCCTCGTGCCACTGGCCTGGTCGTTCGCATCTGACGATGCGACGCTGGAACGGGTGTGGGTCGGCACCATGCTTGCCGCCCTTGCAACGGCGTGGGGCCTGTGGATGCTGACCCGCCAGCACCGTCGCGAGTTGCAGCCAAAGGACGGCTTCCTGCTGGTCAACCTGGTCTGGATCGTGCTGCCGGCCTTCTCGGCCGTGCCGCTGGTTCTCACCGTGCCGGACATCCGCTGGTCGGTGGCTTATTTTGAAGCCATGAGCGCGTTCACCGCAACCGGCGCAACGGCCCTGTACGGGCTCGACGCCCTGCCGGTCTCGGTCAATGTCTGGCGCTGCTTCCTGCAGTACATCGGGGGTCTGGGCATCATGCTGCTGGTGGTCGCCATCCTGCCGCTGCTGGGGCTGGGCGGCGTCCAGATCTACAAGGCCGAGACACCCGGACCAATGAAGGACACCAAGCTCACCCCGCGCATTGCAGAAACGGCCAGGGGCCTGTGGGGCGTGTACTTTGCGATGTCCACGGCCTGCTTCCTGGCCTATCGCTGGGCAGGCATGAGCTGGCCCGACGCTTTCATGCATATGTGCACCACCATGGGCCTGGGCGGTTTTTCCTCGCACGACGCGAGTTTCGGTTTCTGGAACTCGCCGCTGATCGAGTCGGTTGCCATCGTCTTCATGGCCTTGTCGGGCATCAGCTTCGCGCGTTACTTCATTGTCTGGCGGGCGAAGTCGCTCGCATCACTGGCCCGCGATGTTGAAGTGCGCGCCTATTTCGCAGTACTGATTGTCTCGATTGGTCTCATCAGCCTGTTGCTGGCCGCGCAGCGCACCTATCCTGACTATCCCGAGGCGCTGCGCATGGCAGCGTTTCACGTGGTTTCGCTCGCCACGACGACGGGTTATGCATCCACCGATTACAGCTACTGGCCCGCTTTTGCGCCGGTGCTGATGATCTTCCTGGGCTGCTTTGCATCGTGCGCGGGGTCTACCGGTGGCGGTATCAAGATGGTCCGGATGATCTTGCTGATCAAGCAGGCGCGGCGCGAGCTCGTGCGGATCATGCACCCGCGCGTGGTCAACCCGGTCACGTTGGGCGGTACCGTGCTGCCGGCCACCGTTATTGCCGCTGTCATGGCCTACATGCTGATCTACGGTGCCAGCATGGTCGGGCTCACCTTGCTGCTGCTGCTGTCCGGCCTCGATCTGGTGACGGCGTTTTCTGCGGTCATCGTGTGCGTGAACAACATCGGCCCAGGCCTGGGCCTCGTAGGCCCGGCGTCCACCTTCGGCGTGCTGAACGACTTCCAGCTCGGTGTATGCACTTTTGGCATGCTGCTCGGACGACTGGAATTGCTGAGCGTGCTGGTGCTCTTTACCAGCCAGTTCTGGCGCAAGTGATGGAAATGGCACCTACGATGAAATTTGGGGCAGTGCTCTTTGACTGTGATGGCGTGCTGGTGGACAGCGAACCCATCACCAATGGCGTCCTGCGCGACATGCTGGAAGAGATGGGGTGGACTCTTACCCCGGAGGAATGCATGCGCATCTTCGTCGGCAAGGCGGTCAAGGACGAAGCCCTGCTCATCGAGAAGCGCACTGGCAAGCCTGTGACCGAAGCGTGGCTGGCAAGCTTCAGAAACCGTCGCAACGAGGGTCTTATCGAGCGTGTGAAGCCGATTGCCGGCGCGCTCGAAGCCGTGGCCCGGATCCACGCAGCTGTCCAGGGCCGCATTGCCTGCGCGTCCGGTGCCGACCGGTTCAAGGTGGAACTCCAGATGGACAAGTGCGGGCTCATGCCCTACTTCAGTGGACGGATATTCAGCGGTCATGAGATGCCGCGCTCCAAACCGGCCCCGGATGTGTACCTGGCAGCCGCCGCCGCGCTGGGCGTCGATCCGGGGCGGTGCGTGGTGATTGAAGACACCGTCACGGGCGTGTCAGCAGGCGTTGCTGCAGGTGCAACCGTACTGGGCTATAGCCCTCCGGAAGCCGGTCACGATAGTGCCGCTGCCCTGCGTGCCGCCGGGGCGGCTGATATATTCATTGCCATGGGCGACCTGGCAGATTTGCTGGGCGCGCCGTAATCCGGATTTGGAAACTTTGGAAGTATTCGCATTTCCTTATGCGCGATCGGCCGCGATGCGCGATGATGTTGTTTCCCGGCATCGCCTTCACCGCCCCACCATGGAGACAATCAATTTGCCTGGCGACCAGTCCAATACAGAAGACCTGTCCAATCAGGAGTTCGTGCCCATTCTTGTGCGTGCGCTGCAGCGTGCGCGCGCATTGCTGCCGCCCGAAATCGGCCTGGTGCATGAAGTCGCCCACGACGACATGCGCGTGCGCGGCAACGCCGCGCTGCTGGAAGACGTGTTTGCCAGTGCCTGCATCCTGGCCTGGCAGTCCATGGGAGCCACGCGTTCGAATATTGTCGTTGAGGCTGCGGAAGTCGTGATGGACGAGATCGTGCTGAACACGGATGCCGAAACACTGCAAGGCGGGCTGCCGCCGAGGCGCTATGCGCATATTTCCATCGGCACCAGCGAGCGCATGCCCATCGGCCCGTTGCATATCGCCATGCCCTTGCCGTCGGAAGGCGCGCGGCAACCCAGCGCGCGCCGGCTCAAGCTGATACAGATGCGCGAGGCAGTCACGGGGCACAGGGGAACATTCTCGGTATTCACCGATCCGGCGCTGGGTTCGGCGTTCGACATCTACCTGCCCACCGTGTTGCCCCTGGGCCGGCAGGCCATCAGCGGATCGGGTGGTGCGGTTAGCCACGTCATCTATGTGGATGACTACGTCGGAATGCGCGAACTGGTCGGTGAGGTGCTGCCAGACGCGGGCTTCAGGGTCAGCTGCTTCGAGAGTGGCAGTGAAGCACTGCAGTACATCAAGTCCGGCAAGGACGTGTGCGATGCAGTCGTCACGGACTACAAGCTGGTGGATCTCAACGGGATTGACCTCCTTCGGCAAGTCAAGCAGCTGCGCCCCGACCTTCCGGTCATCATCGTCTCCGGTTATGCCGACGACGCCTTGCGTGCACGGGCAGCCGAGCATGGGGCGGCATGTGTGCTCAGCAAGAGCAACGACGTCGACGTTCTGTGCCAGGTCCTGCGGCAGTTGCTGCATGTCGATCCGGTGTCCCAGCCCGGCAGCTTCACTGACTGGGCCAGCCTCTGATTTGCGCCGGTGCCGGACGCCACTGGCAGGCAAAGGGTTGCGTTGGATCATGCAGGGCAACGCCCCGGTATCCCGGGTATGCGGAATGCGCGCGGCACGGGTCTGTTCTTTCAGGCGACGGTTACGGCAGTCTCGATGAGTGAGCGGATTTTCTGCTTGAGCACAGGGGGCGGCAGTGGCTTGTGCGCCACCGTGATACCCTGCTCGGCCGCTTTAGGAATGAGTGACGGCCGCACATCGCCAGTCAGCAGCAGTGCAGGCAGGCGCATGTTGCCCATGCGTTTGCGGATCAGCGCTATGGAATCAAAGCCGTCCTCATTGAGCGACAGCTGAAGGTCGGCAATGATCACCGAAGGCGTCGCGGCGGGATCCAGCTGCGCCAGCACTTCAAGCGCCGTCGGGGCGGTGACCGGGGAGTAGCCCCACTCCACCAGCAGGCCCGAAAGGGCTTGCCGGACATACTCGTCATCCTCGACCAGCAGCACCAGGCCGGCATGGCCCCGCTCCTGATCTCCCTGCGCCGACCGTTCGGTTGTTTCAGGAGCCTTTGCTGCGACAGCCCGTAACTCGAAAACCGAACCGGTACCGACCGTCGACTTTACGCTCAGCTGGTGACCCAGCAGGTCAACAGCGCGTCTCACCACCGACAGGCCCAGCCCTACGCCGTCATCCTTGCGTTGCTCACCATTCACACGCACATAGTCCTGAAAGACATCGTCCAGAAGGTGTTCGGGAATGCCTATGCCGGTGTCAATGACGCGGATGGAGACGTCATCGCCTGCGGCGGTGCATTCGATGGTAATCTTGCCCTGGATGGTGTACTTGATCGCATTGGAAACCAGGTTCATCAGGATGCGTCGCAGCAGATTGGCATCGGAGCGCACGGCCAGGGCGCCCGCCTGCCCCTTGATCTCAAGCTTGAGGCCCTTGGCGCGGGCCACCGCGTCCTGGCTCAGCCGCAACTGCTCAAGCAAGGGTCCGAGCGGCACGACGTCCACCTGCACCGGATAGTCCTTTCTTTCCAGGTTGCTGATGTCCATGAGGTCCTGCAGCATTTCGGAGACCAGGTAGGAAGACTCGCGCAGGCGGTCGAAATGCGTGCGTAACACGGGCGGCGGATCGTATTCGTTCAACTGCTCGATGGTCAGGCCCAGTGCGTATACCGGCTGGCGCAGGTCATGGCCTGCGACCGCGAAAAGGCGGTTGCGCGATTTGCCGAGTTCCTGAAGCTCATGGTTCCTGTCGGCCAGTTCCGCGGCGAGGCGCTCGTTCTTCACAATCAGTTCCCAGGTTGCCCGGAATGTGTTGTGCCTGTTGCTCGCAAGAAATGTATTGATTGCCGGTTGCACCACCATGCAAAGCGCGAGCAGTTTGTCAACCGGTGACACCATCCACCAGCCAAAGCCCAGAGGCGTGGCGAGCAGGATGTTCAGCATCAGCAGGGAGCCCACGAACGAATACGAGTGGCTTGCGGCGCCATGCGACACCACGATGAAAAAACATGTGATGCCGATCTTGGCTGCGAACCCCATCTGCGGCAGTGCCACCCAGGCAATGCTTGTGAGCAGGATACCGAAAGTGCCGGTCGAGATGTACTGGACGCGGCGCCACTGCTGCATGGTCTGGACCGAGACGTGCGTCTGGCTCACCAGGTAGTAGCTGGCGACCTTCGCACGAACCACGAGATACGCGAGAAAGACGATGGTCCACACCGCGAGCAGGTTGGTGCTGACCGAGGAGTGCACGAGCGCAATGGTCCCCAGCATGGCAGAGAGCATTCCCACCGTGAGGCTGCGGCCGTTGCGGATGATGGCGGCAAGCTCCAGCGCCCGCATCCTGTCCTGTTCCTGCTCTGTCACCACTTCTTCCTTGAAAAGAATGCCCACGACGGCTTGAAATGTATCATTTCAAAAAAAGACGCTGGCGCAGGCGCCGCGATGGATTCGAAGGACCGTCCATGAATCAGAGCAGCAAGCGGGAACCTGTATGGCTGGCGCAGGCGTTGCGCAGGTTCCGACCTGATCCTGTGCAGGACATGTCGGCCCTGGCCGGGGCATTCATTTGCGCCGCTCCGGGCTGCGCATGGGCGACCTTGCGGGACATGCAGGCGGGGCGCTACATGCCCGGTTTGCTGGGGCTATTGCTCACGGCATTGCTGGTGCATCGGGCTGGCCAAGCGTGGGTACGCCCCGGAGGCATCACGCGGCTTGACTGGGCAACAGCCATCTCCAGCGCCGCGTGGGTGTTCTTCTTCCTGATTGCCAACCAGGCCGATGGCTTTTATCTCTGCATCCCGGTTGTCTTGCTGGTCGCCCTGTACCCGCCGGCGCCGCTTGCCGGTCCTGCTGTGGGTGCAGTCGCAGCGCTTGCATCCTTGTCCACGTTCGCAACGGCCGGCATTGAACTGGCCACGACGGCCGGCGTCCTGCTTGCCTGTACTGCGGCGTTGGGGAATCTGTCGGCTCGCATGCCGGTGCGTACTGATACTTCGGCTGCGCAGGTGCCTGCACTGTGGGGCGGCGCAGCGACCCTGCATTGGGACGCCGATGGCAATGCGACGTCCTATTCGGAGGCCTTCAAGGCGCTGCTTGGCTACAGCACAGGCAAGGATCACACACCCTATGATTTTTTCGACTTGGTGCATCCAGACGACCGCAGCGGCCTCGAGCGACTGTTCCGGGCCGAGCTGCGTCTGGCGCGGACCGGGGAGCCGTTGAGCAGAAAGGCAGCCCAGGTTCGCCTCCTTGCCCGGGACGGGACCTGGCGATGGGTGCTCGGCGATATCGTCGCTCTTTTTGTCGAGGGCTCGCAAGTCAGGCACTGCATCTGCACCTTTGTCGACATTACTCCGCATGTTATTGCGCACGACGCGCTGGCGGCGGCGCGGCGCAATCTGCAGGCCCAGTCCGTGGAACTGCAGGGTCTGCGCGGGCGTCTGCGCAGCTCGGAGCGGGCGCGCCGCGAGTTGCACAGGATGCTTCCGTTGGCATGGGAGGAGCCTGCCAGGGGGGCAGACGAAGCACTTGTCCGGCTTCAGGGCAGCCCCACGCTTGAGCCGGACGCAATCCAGGCTGCTGCAGAAGCGAGGCGTCATCTTGCCGAGGCTTCGCGCCGGATGGACTGGGTTGTTGTCCTCTCGCTGATGGAACAGTCCGAGTGGCATCCAGACCGCAAGAGCTTTGACATCATGGCCCTGGCGTCCGAGGTGGCGGCAACTGTCCTGCCTGTAGCCCAATCGCACGGAGTCGCGATCCAGACTGCGGGGCAGCTTGACACGCCGCTCGCCCTTGGGCACAGGCGTTACTGCCTGGATGCGATGGAAGCAATCGTGCGCGATGCAGTGACATCCGCTCCGGCCGGCTCGACCCTGCTCATAACAGCCAAATCGCGTTCAGGCCGGGTGGGCGTGGAAATACGCATGGCGGGGGCCATGCCGGCCGCACGACGCGCGGCGTATTTCGAGCGGCCACCGGATGCCGCAGGGCTTGCGCCTGTCAGCCCGTATGCGGCGCGCCTGATTGTGCGCGCCCAGGGCGGTGACATGTTTCTGGGTGCGTCGTCCAGGCATGAAACAAGCGTCCAGATCATGTTTGAGCAGGCCTCTGACGACTCGGTTGGGCACGGCGAAGCTGTGGCACTTGACATTCTTGCGGCCGGTACCGCCGGCTTCAGCCGGTCGGTTGCCGCCGCTTGCGCCGGGCTTCCTGCCAACGTGCGCCATGCCGCCGACGGCCGGTCCGCCGTTGACGGCGTGATCTTTCAGCGGCCCGATGCGATAGTTGCCGACGCGACCCACGGCCTTGACGGATTTCGTGAAGGCTTCGAGACCATCCGGGCCATGCAGCGGGACGCCTCGGAACCCGCCAGCTTGTGGGTTGCGATGAGCCGGCCTGGGCATGTCCCGCCTCAGGGGTTTGACCATTGTTTCGCGGGGCATGCCGCGTGGCAGGAGGTGTCGGAGTTGTTCCGGCAAGTCCTCGCGGGCAAGCGGGCCGGCGCCCCTGCTGTGCGGGTTGATCCGGCGCTGCTCCTTGCCATCCCGGGATACGTCGAGTCCAGAAAGCGCATGGCGGCAGAGTTGCGAGCCGCGCTGGAGGCAGGGCGCCGCGTCGAGGCTGCGCGGATTGCCCACCTGCTGGGCGGCAGCCCGGGACTTCGCGGGTTTGACGCAGCAGTTGTGGCCTGCAGGACCATCGGGGATCTGGACTCCAGTGAACCGGTTGACCGCCTCCTCTTGCAGATGGACCAGGTGGACGCGGTCCTGCTGCGCCTGGAGGCCTGAGCCAAGTTGAGGGATCGCCAGCGTTGGGCTGCGCTGCGCTGGAATCGGGCTATTCCGTGAATTAATGCGTATTACAACCGTGTGGTTTTGCTTGCATGTAACAATTTGTGCGGCCAATCCCACTACACTTGCGGTTCGTGGTCTCCCGTCGTTGGGACGATCCTTTTTCCTCTTTGATGAAACAAGGGAATTTGCAATGAAACTCTCCAGACTGTGCGTGGCTTTGGCTTTTGGCGGCGTGATGGCGGCGGCCTCCGCCCAGACAGCCAATATGGCGGTTTCGGCATCCATCGCCGGCTCCTGCAGCGTCATCGCCAATCCATTGGCCTTCAGTGTCTATGACCCGTTGTCAGCCACTCCCCTCAATGCCCAGTCGTCAGTGGTCATTACCTGCAGTACTGGCGCAGGTGCATCGCTGGCCATGGGCATTGGCGTCAACTCCACCGGTACCGGTGCCAGCGCTCAACGGCGCATGCGCATTGGCACCACCGCAAACTATGTCAACTATTCCGTGTTTCAGCCCTCGGCAACCACAGAGGCGGCCGCCTGTGCATACACGACGCCCTGGGGCAACGGCACAACGGGCGGTGCAGTTCTCGCAATTGGTACCGCAGGCTCGCCGACACCCCGCACCTACAACGTGTGCGGCCAGATCCCGGCCGGCCAGTCCTCTGCCATCGGCACCTATGCCGATACCGTCGTGGTAACGGCCAACCTGTAATCGGCCGCTTTCGAGATCAAGGAAACCTCCATGAAATTCAGTAAAACCCTCATCGCAGCCGGCCTTGCGGCGGCCTGTCTGTCAGTCTCGGCCCAGTCAACAACCGGCAACATCAACGTGAATGCCAACGTCGTTGCCGCTTGCAACATCACCACCAACCCCCTGGCCTTTGGCAGCTACAGCTCGCTGTCCGCTACCGCACTGGATGTCAGTGCGAGTCTCGGCGTCACCTGCAGCCAGGGTTCAGTGGCCACCGTTTCGCTGGCCGGCGGAAACAATGAGCTTGCCGGGCAACGCCGCATGACGGACGGTACCGCCTTCCTCAACTACTCGATTTTCAAACCCGCGACCTCGGCTGCTGGTGCTGCATGTGCCTACACCGATGCCTGGGGTCCTGGCGGCGGCGGCACGACATTCGCGACGACTGCGGCACCGGACCTGAATACCCGCAACTACAATGTCTGCGGCCGGATTCCGGCAGGCCAAAGCGTACCGGTGGGAAGCTACACCGATGTCGTCGTTGCGACGGTATCGTTCTGACACCCTGCGCCGCGCGGCTCTGGCCGTGCCGTCATCCAGGCCCGCGCGAGCGGGCCTTTTACATGGATGGATTCCCCATCGCGCAATGACTGGTTACCATTCCGGCATGATCAAGATCCTTACCCATATCATCGCTGTGCTCATGGTCGCATCAGCGTTGGCGCCGGCCGCTCTGGCGGGGGAGTTTTCCGTGTCTCCAGTGCGGCTTGACCTGGGTGGCTCGGCCAGGTCGCAATTGCTCGCCATCACCAATGCCGGAACTGCGCCGGCCCGTTTCCTCGTGCGCGGTTCCGCATGGACCATGACCGAAGCCGGCGCCGTGCAGTTGAGTGACGACGACAGTCTCATTGTGTTTCCGGCTTCTTTCACCGTGGCTCCCAAGGCGACCCAGAATGTCCGTGTCGGCACCGACCAGCGGCCCGGTGAAACTGAAAAGACCTGGCGCGTCCTTCTGGAAGAACTGCCTGATGCGAACGCAGCGGGCAATGCCGGCGCCACCATCAATGTGCTTTCGGTCATCAGCGTTCCCGTCTTCATGGCGCCCTTGAGGGTGAGCAAGGCCATGCAGATCTCCTGGGTTGGCCACGAGGGCACGACTGCAAGACTTGCCTTGTCCAACGGAGGAAACGCGCACGAAATGGTCGCTGCCGTATCGGTGACGGCCATGCGCGGTGAGGAGACGGCCCTTCAGGCGCAGCAGGAGGGCTGGTACATTCTTCCGGGCAAGCGCCGGGTTTACTCGCTGACCGGGGACAAGAACTGGTGCGTGCCGGGTGTCACGCGTTTTGAACTCAGGGCGACCGACCGCCAGGGCCAGACGCTGGCGCGCCAGACCATCGATGCGGGCGAGGCGTGCCGCTGATGTCCGGCATGGCGGTCAGGCTGCGCAGCTGTTGAGCCGCCGCTCTCCGGGCAGTGCAATGATCACGCGCATGATCGCGGCGCTGGCCTGTGCCGGGCTGTGCTCCATCGCCCAGGCTCAAGACGCCGCCGGCACCCGCACCTCACCGCAACCGCTCGTGGTCCCTTTGATTGTCAACGGAACATCGCGCGAGCCTGTCGTTGTGCTGGTCCAGGACGACGAGGTCTGGATGGCAGTGTCCGAGCTGGAAGCCGCCGGCCTTTTGCCCGGCCGGGTCCAGCCTGGCATGGCCCGGACATTCCGCGGCGGGCAATACGTGAACCTCAAGGATGCTGCGGGGCTGCTATCGCACCGCTTTGACCAGAATCTGCTCACGCTGGAAATCAATTTAAGGCCTGATGCCATGGCCGTCAATGCGGTGGATGTCAGCGCACTGGAGCGGGCAGACGGTGAGGGCGGCTCGCGTGCCGCATCGGCCTACCTGAATTACTCCTTCAGTGGCATGCAAGGGAGTTCCCCCTCGCTGTTCCTTGAGGCGGTCGGCAGCCTGGGCGGACACACGCTTGCCGCTTATGCGACCCGCGACAGCAATGGCCGCGCCTACCGGGGACCCGTATCGCTGACACTCAACAGTGAAGATACGCTGCGCCAGATCGTGGTTGGGGATGCCTTGTGGACTGGCTCCGGCCTGCTCGGCAGTGTCCCGGTGGGCGGGGTGACGCTCCAGTCATTTTTTGGCTTTGAGCCCGGTTTCATCACGACCCCAACCCTGGATTTGCGCGGTTTTGCCGCCACGCCTTCAACAGTCGATGTCCTCGTCAATGGCACGCTGGTCGGTCAGCGGCAGATCCCTGCAGGACCTTTCGAGTTGGGCAACATCCTGGCGCAAGCCGGCAGCAACGATGTTTCCGCCGTCGTGAGGGATGCCTTCGGCCGCGAGACCCGGTTCAGCGGCAGCGGCTTCTATGGCTCTCCCGTGCTGCTGCGGCCTGGGCTTGTCTCGTATTCCGCATCACTGGGCAGGATCCGCCAGGACAGGGCGGGGCAGGGACCCGGCTATGGTGATCCGGTCGCGCTCGCCCAGGCCGCGCGCGGTTTCGACCGGTCGCTCACCGCAGGGGGCGCAGTCCAGGCGTCGGGCCAATTCAGGGCGCTTGCAGGTCAGCTGGCTGCAACCAGCGACTGGGGGGAGTTTGGAGCGCAGCTTGCGCACAGTCGTTCAAGTACGGGCAGCGGCGTTGCGCTATTGATGTCATGGCGGCTCAGCACGCCGGTTTGGGGTGTCAGTGCAGCGCTTGCCCGGCGTCAGCGCGGGTTTTCTGATCTGGGGGCGCAGGCCCTGACGGGCGACAGGATGTTGCGATCCGCAGAGTTCAGTGTCGGGCGCCGGTACCTCGGGATCGACTGGGGGCTGCGCCTCACGGCCACCGGCAGTGCAGCCGGCCTGGACACCCGGCGGATTTCACTGGTCGGTTCACGCCGGATTGGCGACAGGCTCAATGCAATTGTCGAGTTGAGCCGGACGACGGGTGCTTTCCCCGACACCTCGTTGTTCCTGCTCGCTTCGTATGCGCTGGACGCCGGGCAATCCGCATCCGTGAGCAGCACACGCGTCTCGGGCAGGCAGTCCACCACGCTCGACGTGTCCCGCATGCCGCAGCAGGCACTCAGCACGGGGTACCGCCTCTCAAGTACCTGGGCGTCTGACGGAACGACCCGCCAGACCGCCCAGTTGACACGCGACACCACGTTTGGAGATTACGAAGTGCAGGCCACAAAGTCGCCGGCTCAGTCCCAATTCAGCTGGCGCGCGTCCGGTGCAGTCCTGGCCATCGGGGGCGAGGTGTTTGCAGCACCACCCATCCGTGACTCATTTGTGCTGGTCCGTGTTCCGGATGCGCCACAGGTCCCGGTGCAGGTTGAAGGCCGCCATGCGGGCCAGACCAACAGCCGGGGCAGCCTGGTTGTGCCTTCCGTCTCCGCGTATTCGCGGCAGCGTGTGACCATCGACACCGCAGCCTTGCCGCTTGACTATGAGGT
>CAZFKW010000032.1:14293-15274 GCA_964519795.1 uncultured Ramlibacter sp.
CTCGGTTGAGCAACGCGTCAGCCCGCCGCTGCGCGGGGGCGAAATTGTGGAGTTCGAGGTCAAGGTCTATCGCGCCGTCACCGGGCGCCTTGTTGGTGCCGACGGCGAACCTGCCGGAAGTGCCATCATCGTGCTGGGCGACGGGCGGCGCATTGCTACTGGCACATCGGGTGATTTCGTCGTGGAAGGTGACCTGCCGCAGGGCGAGGCCCTGGCGGAACGTACCGGCCAGGCGGGCACCTGCCGTATCCGGTTTCCGGCCCCGAAAGACAAGAGCCCCGTCCAGCGGCTCGGTGAATTACGATGCATCCCATGAAGAACGCACGTCAACTTGCCGGAACCACGCTTGTCTGTCTCCTCGCAGCCGGCCCGGTGCATGCAGTGCTGAGTTGCACCATCCAGAGCGCACCGCCCATGGCGTTTGGAAACTACAACCCCCTCCTGTTCACCAACCTGGATGCCCAGACCAGCATCAACATCACCTGTACCGGAACAGGGTCGGAGCTGATGGAAACCCGCCTGGGGCCTGGCGTCAGCGGAACTATGGGTGCCAGGGTCATGCGCAATGGCACTGCGAGCCTGTCCTATGGCTTGTACACGAACAGTGCGCGCACCATTATCTGGGGTGACGGCACCGCCGGAACGTCGTTTCCTATCGACCGGATCCGGCGATTCTCGAACATTACATACCAAGTCTACGGCCGCATCCCCCCGCGGCAGAATGTGCCGGTCGGCCCCTATTCAGACACCGTCGTCATCCAGGTGGACTGGTAGCAGCTCAGTGATGCCCCTGCGCGGGCCGTGGCCGGTGGCGACTGGGGGGTGATAGCGGGCCTTAGGGAAAATTCTCAAGGCACTTGGGCATTTGGCCCAATGCGGGTGGCGCCAGTACTGCCGTAATAGAGGCATGTCCCGCCGCCCCCTGCTCCGTCCTCTTGTGCTGCTGTCCTGCGGGCTTCTTGCCCTTCTGGTCAGCCATCC
>CAZFKW010000032.1:15284-16399 GCA_964519795.1 uncultured Ramlibacter sp.
GCGGCAGCGCAGAACAGGGCGATCATGCAAGTCAGTGTGACAGTGGTCAACACCTGCCAGTTCGGCCGCGTGAACAGCTGTGCGCTCCCGGGCACACGCATTGATGCCACAGCACCGGCCGACAAGGCCGGCACTGTTGAGGCAGGGGCCACGCAGCCGGTGCGCCAAGTGGTCCATCTGTAACGATTTCCGGTTACAACCCCGCCGCTGCGCGCAGCGCAGCTGCCTTGTCCGTCCGCTCCCAGGTGAACTCGGGCTCTTCCCGGCCGAAGTGGCCATAGGCCGCGGTCTTTTCGTAGATCGGGCGCAGCAGGTCCAGCATCTGGATGATGCCTTTGGGCCGCAGGTCGAAGTGCTCATTGACCAGTGCTGCGATCTGCTCGTCCGGGATCACGCCGGTGCCTTCGGTGTAGACGGTCACGTTCATCGGCCTGGCCACGCCAATTGCGTAGGCCACCTGGATCTGGCACTGCCGAGCCAGGCCTGCCGCAACGATGTTCTTGGCGACATAGCGCGCTGCATAGGCGGCCGAGCGGTCCACCTTGCTCGGGTCCTTGCCCGAGAAGGCGCCACCACCATGCGGGCAGGCACCGCCGTAGGTGTCCACAATGATCTTGCGGCCCGTGAGGCCGCAGTCGCCCTGGGGTCCGCCAATGACAAAGCGGCCGGTGGGGTTGATCAGGAAGCGGGTGTCCTTCAGCCACTCTTTCGGCAACACCGGCTTGATGATCTCCTCGATGATGGCCTCGTTGAAACTGGCCTTCATCTTCGTGGGCGTTTCGCTCTGGTTCGGGTCGTGCTGGGTGGAAAGCACCACCGTGTCAATGCTGTGCGGCTTGCCGTCCACATAGCGCATCGTCACCTGGCTCTTGGCATCGGGCCGAAGGAACGGCAGGCGGCCGTCCTTGCGCAGCTGCGCCTGGCGCTCGACCAGCCGGTGCGCGTAGTGGATCGGCGCGGGCATCAGGTCCGGCGTCTCGTCGCAGGCGTAGCCGAACATCAGGCCCTGGTCGCCGGCGCCCGTGTTCAGGTGGTCGTCGGACGCATGGTCCACGCCCTGGGCGATGTCGTTGCTCTGCTTGTCGTAGGCCACCAGCACCGCGCAGCCCTTGTAG
>CAZFKW010000033.1:0-1418 GCA_964519795.1 uncultured Ramlibacter sp.
CCGGCATCGTCCTCATCGTTTTGGGCCTTGCGGGCTTTTTCACGGGCGGATTCAGCTTCACCAAGGACACCTCCACAGCCAAAATCGGCCCGCTGGAGCTGGTGGTGAAGGAAAAAGAAACCATCAACTTCCCGCAGTGGCTGAGTATTGGCGCCATTTTGCTGGGCGCCGTGGTGCTGGTGGCGGGCTCGCGCAAGTCCTGATCCGGCAGTGCGGACGAGGGCGGGCGCGGAATTTCCGCACGCAACAGCGCACAGTGCTGTCAGCGGGGCGTCGGTCACCTGCCGAGCAAGGCCGAAATCTGGCGCGCGGCTTCCTGCAAGGGAGGCAGCATGGTTTCCTGCATGGCTTTTGCGTTGGTACGGTTGGCCTGCCCGCTGATGTTTAGCGCGGCCACTGTCCTGCCGCTGCGGTTGATGATGGGCGCGGCCATGGAGATCAGGCCCTCTTCCAGTTCCTGGTTCACCAGGCACCAGCCCTGTCTGCGTGCCTGCGCGACCTTTGCCATGAGGGCGTCAATGTCCGTAACGGTGTGCCGGGTCAGGGCTCCACGCTTCGCGGCGTCCAGACGCTCTCGGGCCTGGTCTTCCGGCAGCCCCGCAAGCAGCATCCTGCCCAGCGATGTGCAATAGGCCGGCAGGCGCGAACCCACGCCCAGGCTGATGCTCATGATCTTGTGCGTGGGCACCCGCAGCACGTACACGATGTCGCTGCCGTCCAGCGCGGCGGCCGAGCACGACTCCTTGACCTGTGCGACCAGCCCCTCCATGACCGGCTCGGCAAGGTTCCAGATCGGCATCGACGACAGGTAGGCAAAGCCAAGGTCGAGGATGCGCGGCGTCAGGGTGAACAGCTTGCCGTCACTCTCCACATAGCCCAGCGTCTGCAGCGTCAGCAGGATGCGCCGTGCGCCCGCGCGTGTGAGGCCGGCGCGGGCCGCCACCTCGGTCAGCGTCTGTTGGGGTGCCTGCGCACTGAAGGAGCGGATGACTTCCAGGCCGCGGGCAAAGGACTGCACGTAGCCATCGCCGGGTGTGGGGGCGGTGACAGGTTTCCTGGTTCCTGGCGCGGTTGTCATGTGGATGAATTGCCTATAAAATTCATTATAAGAACATTTGTTCTCAATTAGAACAAATATGTCGTCGCCCTGCACCTGCAGATTTCATGTCGCACCTGTCAGTCCCTGATACAGCCAGGCTCTCCCGGAGACACTCCCGATGATCAACAAGATCGCGCCCTCGGTCGCGGCGGCACTGGCCGGCGTGAAAGATGGCGCCACCGTCATGATCGGCGGCTTTGGCACGGCCGGAATTCCCAACGAACTGATTGACGGGCTGATCGAACAGGGCGCCAAAGACCTCACCGTCGTCAACAACAATGCCGGCAACGGTGAGGCCGGTCTGGCCGCGCTGCTCACG
>CAZFKW010000033.1:1428-16343 GCA_964519795.1 uncultured Ramlibacter sp.
AGCTGGAGCTCGTGCCGCAAGGCAATCTGGCCGAGCGCATCCGCGCGGCCGGCGCGGGCATCGGCGCCTTCTTCACGCCGACCGGGTTTGGCACCCAACTTGCCCTCAACGCCGATGGAAGCGCCAAGGAAACGCGTGAAATCAATGGCCGGCAGCAGGTGCTGGAATATGCCATCCATGGCGACCTGGCCCTCATCAAGGCTGAACGCGGTGACCGCTGGGGCAACCTCACCTACCGCAAGGCCGCGCGGAACTTCGGGCCGGTGATGGCCACGGCCTGCAAGACCACGGTGGCTACGGTGCATGACGTGGTGGAACTGGGCGCCCTGGACCCTGAGGCCATCGTCACGCCAGGGATCTTCGTGACCCATGTCGTGAAGATTGACCGCGTCGCGACCCAGGCCGGCGGAATAAGGAAGGCGGCCTGACATGAGCTACAACCGACGCACCAAAGACGAGATCGCCGCGCGCGTGGCCCAGGACATCCGGGAAGGCGCCACGGTCAACCTCGGCATCGGCATGCCGACGCTTGTGGCCAACCACATTCCGCCCACGCGCGAAGTGTTCCTGCACAGCGAGAACGGCATTCTCGGCATGGGTCCGGCACCCGCGGAAGGCGAGGAGGACTACGACCTGATCAATGCCGGCAAGCAGCCCGTGACACTGCTCAAGGGCGGGGCCTTCTTCCACCACGCTGACAGCTTTGGCATGATGCGCGGCGGGCACCTGGACGTCTGCGTGCTCGGCGCCTTCCAGGTGTCGGCCACGGGCGACCTGGCCAACTGGAGCACAGGGGAGAAGGATGCGATCCCGGCCGTCGGCGGGGCCATGGACCTTGCCACGGGCGCACGCCAGACCTGGGTCATGATGGACTTGCTCACCAAAAAGGGCGAGAGCAAGATCGTAAGTACCTGTACTTACCCGTTGACCGGGATTGCCTGCGTCAAGCGCATCTATACCGACGTCGCGACCCTGGAATGCTCGCCGCAGGGCTTGAAGCTTGTTGACATGGTTGACGGGCTGGACCATGCGGAACTCGAACGGCTTGCCGGATTGCCTGTGGCCCGGTAGAGCCCGGCAAACATATCGCTGCGACGGCAGCCTGAACCATCTTATTCACCCAACGGAAAACCACCCATGAACCACGCCTTCATCTGCGACGCCATCCGCACCCCTTTCGGCCGCTACGGCGGTGCCTTGTCCAGCATCCGCACCGACGACCTCGGGGCGATTCCCCTGCGCGCGCTGATGCAGCGCAACCCCAATGCCGACTGGCAGGCCGTGACGGACGTGATCTTCGGCTGTGCCAACCAGGCCGGCGAGGACAACCGCAATGTTGCCCATATGGCCAGCCTGCTGGCAGGCCTGCCGATGGAAGTGCCGGGTGCCACCATCAACCGCCTGTGCGGATCGGGCCTGGATGCCATCGGCACAGCAGCCCGCGCCATCCGCGCGGGCGAGGCGACCATGATGATCGCCGGCGGCGTGGAGAGCATGAGCCGCGCGCCTTTTGTCATGCCCAAGGCAGAGTCGGCGTTCAGCCGCGCCAACAATGTCTACGACACCACCATCGGCTGGAGATTTGTCAACAGGCTGATGAAGGAAAAATACGGGGTGGACTCCATGCCCGAAACTGCCGAGAACGTGGCAACCGACTACAGGATCGAGCGCGAAGCGCAGGACAAAATGGCCCTTGCCTCCCAGATGAAGGCCGTGGCCGCGCAGAAGGCCGGCTACTTTGAAAGCGAGATCGTGCCGGTGACCATCCCGCAGAAAAAGGGCGATGCCATCGTCGTCAGCAAGGATGAGCATCCGCGGGAGACCTCCATGGAGGCGCTCGGCAAACTCAAGGGCGTGGTCAGGCCGGATGGTACGGTAACCGCCGGCAACGCCAGCGGCGTCAATGACGGCTCATGCGCGCTGCTGCTGGCCGATGAAGCCACGGCAAAAAAGAATGGCCTGACGCTGAAGGCCCGCGTGGTTGGCATGGCCACAGCCGGGGTCGCACCGCGCATCATGGGCATCGGCCCGGCGCCGGCCACGCAGAAGGTCCTGGCGCTGACCGGGCTGACGCTGGCACAGATGGATGTGATTGAGCTGAACGAGGCATTCGCGGCCCAGGGCCTGGCGGTGCTGCGTACGCTGGGCCTGCAGGACGATGACCCGCGCGTGAATCCGAACGGCGGCGCGATTGCCTTGGGCCACCCGCTCGGTGCTTCCGGCGCAAGGCTGGCGACCACCGCCGTGAACCAGTTGCACAGGAGCGGCGGGCGCTATGCGCTGTGCACCATGTGCATCGGGGTGGGGCAGGGGATTGCGCTGATCCTTGAGCGCGTCTGAGGCAGCTTTGAAGAGATTCACCTACGTAGGCCGGCCCGCGCGCGTGATCTTCGGCGCGGGTAGCCTGCAGCACCTGGCGCGGGAGATTGATGCGCTGGGGACGCGCAGGGCACTTGTGCTGTCCACGCCGCAGCAGCGCGCGTCGGCAGAAATGGTCGCGCGCCTGCTGGGCGACCGCGCGGCCGGCATCTTTGACGGCGCCGTCATGCATGTGCCTGTGGAGACCGCCCGCCAGGCGCGCCAAGCGGCACGGGAGCTGGGGGCGGATTGCGCAGTTGCGATTGGCGGAGGCTCCACCATCGGCCTGGGCAAGGCGATTGCTCTGGAGTCGGGCCTTCCCATCGTGGCGATACCCACAACCTATGCCGGCTCGGAGATGACATCGATCTTCGGCATCACCGAAGGCGGCGTCAAGAAGACCGGGCGTGACGACAGGGTGCTCCCGCGAACCGTCATCTACGATCCCGAACTCACGCTGGGCCTGCCGGCGGCCATGAGTGTGACCAGTGGACTCAATGCCATTGCGCACGCGGCCGAGGGCCTGTATTCGGTGAACACCAACCCCATCATCGACCTGATGGCACAGGAGGGCATCGCAGCGCTGGGCCGTGCGCTGCCCTGCATTGCGTCCGCGGCGGCGGCTGCCCGTTCACCACAGGATGCGCAGGCCATCCAGGAGGCACGTTCGGACGCCCTGTACGGCGCCTGGCTATGCGGCAGCGTGCTGGCCAGCGTGGATATGGCGCTGCACCACAAGCTTTGCCATACGCTGGGCGGCAGCTTCAACCTCCCGCACGCCGAGACCCACACCATCGTTTTACCGCATGCACTGGCCTACAACACACCGGCCTCGCCCCGTGCCATGGCATGCATCGCCCGCGCGCTGCAAGGGGCAAGCGCCCCACGGGCGGTGTATGATCTGGCAAGGAACAACGGTGCACCGGTGGCCCTTAAAGACATCGGGATGAAGCAAGAAGACTTGGACACCGCCTGCGACATGGCCATGCAGAACCAGTACCCGAACCCGCGTGCGCTGGAACGCGCGCCGCTGCGGCAACTGCTGCAGGACGCGTTTGACGGCACCCGACCGGACTGATCACTGCGGACGGGCTCCTGCCGCGGCCCCTGCCGCGCTGGCTGAAATTGCCGGCCTGCCAGGCGGTCTGCGCCACGCCCGGCCCGACGCATCAATACACCCCGAAGCGGCTCATCCATTTGCGCTCATGGTCCATCTTTGCAAAGTGGTCGGCCATGAAGTCGATGAAGGTCCGAACCTTGGCTGAAAGGTGCTTGCGGCTGGGGTAGGCCAGGTTGATCGTCAGTGACGGCAGGTCCCAGTCGTCGAGCAGTGGCACCAGCCGCCCGGCGACGATGTCGTCGTAGACGATGTAGGCCGGCTGTACAAGGATGCCCAGGCCATCGAGCGCGGCGGTGCGCAGGATCTGCCCGTCGTTGGACTCCAGCAAGCCCCTGGCCGTGATGGCCGTTGTCTGGTCGCCCCGCGTGAAGCGAAGTTCGTTGGGGTTGTTGGCGTAAACGTAGATCAGCAGGTTGTGCCGGGCAAGTTCCTGCGGTGATGCAGGGCGCCCGTGGCTTGCCAGGTAGCGCGGTGACGCCGTGAGGATGCGCCGCGTCTGCGCCAGGCGGCGGACGGTGATGTTGGAGTCGGGCTCATACTCGCGCGTGCGGATGGCCACGTCAATGTTGTTGTCGATGATGTCCAGGTAGCGGTTGGCGGCTTCCACATGCACGGTCACCAGGGGGTAACGCTGCGTGTACTCGCGCAGCAGCGGCGCCACATGGTGCATCGAAAACGACAGGGAGGCCGTGATGCGCAGCGTGCCGGTGGGGTTGAGCGCAGTGGCGTTGACGGCCGACTCCGCATCCTTAAGTTCCGAAAGGATGCCCTTCGCCCGGTTGAAGAATTGCCGGCCTGTTTCGGTCAGGTAGAGGCGGCGTGTGTTGCGCTCGACCAGCCGCGCACCCAGTCGGGCTTCCAGGGCGGCCAGGTGGCGGCTCGCCGCAGCATTGGACAGGTGCAATGCTTCCGCGGCGCGGCTGAGCGAGCCGGACTCGGCCACATGAATGAACAATTCCATTTCTGACCACCGGTCCACGGGTCGTCTCTCCTGTGCTGCATGCGCGATTGCGACCCGCATTGTCGCGCGAGTGGCCGTGCGGTCTTCCGCCCCGTGAAAAACTCATTTGTGCGTCCAGCCTTTGCAAAAAGCCGTTGCGCTTCCAGAATACGGGCCATGAAGTGACCATTCATCGGGGAAACAAGGCATGCGCAATCTCAACCAGGACACCATCACCCAGGCCGTCATCGCCCGGCTCGCCGAAACGCCCGACGCGCGGCTCAAGGAGGTCATGACCAGCCTCGTCCAGCATCTGCACGCCTTCGCGCGTGAGGTGAAGCTGACCGAGGAGGAGTGGTTTGCGGGGATCGAATTCCTGACGGCCACCGGCCAGAAATGTGATGACAAGCGCCAGGAGTTCATCCTGCTCAGTGACACGCTGGGCCTGTCGATGCTGACCGTGGCCATGAACAACGACAAGCCACAAGGCTGCACCGAGGCCACGGTGTTCGGTCCCTTTCATGTGGAAGGGGCACCTCACTATGCGCACGGTGATGACGTGGCCAATGGCGCGGCCGGCGAGCCCTGCATCGTGCGGGGCAGGGTCTTGGGCCTGGATGGCAGGCCCGTGGCAGGCGCACGGGTGGAGGTCTGGCAGGCCGACGCCGAGGGGAATTACGATGTTCAGTACGAAGGCCTGGGCAAGCACCAGGCGCGTGGTGTGTTCAGGGCTGATGAGGATGGCCGCTTCCACTTCCGCACGATCGTGGCCGAGGCCTACCCTATCCCGGTGGATGGGCCGGTGGGTGCCATGCTGCGCGCGACAAAGCGGCATCCGTGGCGGCCGGCACACCTGCATTTCATGATCAAGGCACCCGGCTACGAGCGGCTGATCACGCATGTATTCCGCAACGGTGACCAGTACCTGGACTCTGATGCGGTGTTCGGCGTGCGCCAGTCGCTCGTGGCTGACTGGACAAGACAGCCGGATGGCGTATATGCGCTTGATTTTGATTTCGTCCTCAACGCAAAGGCCTGATGTGATTTACATCTTTCACCTCATCGACAAGCCGGCCAGCGGCGGGTTGCGCCAGCGCGTGAGGTCCGAGCACAAGGCCTGCCTGGCTGCCATGGCCGACCGTATTGCATTTGCCGGTCCGCTGCTGGCGGATGACGGCGTGACGATGGTCGGCAGCTTGCTGGCGATCGACTTTGATTCGCGCGAGGCTGCGCAGGACTGGCTGTCCGCGGAGCCGTTCACCCGCGCCGGACTCTACGCCGCCACCAGCATCTACCCCTTTGCCAACCTCTGGCCGCAGAAGGCGGGCTTCCCGGCATGATGCGCCACATCGTCATGTGGACATCCGGGGCGATACGCCGGCGGCGAAGGCACAGGGCATCGATGTGATCATCGACCCCCTCGGCTCCATTGCGCAGCTCAGGCTAGACGCTGCGGCACTTGCCTCCATGCCTGAGGGGTACCGGCACCTGGCAAGCATCCAGAGCCGTATCGGGGACACCGTGAAGATGGACATGCCGCTGCTCAAGGGGCCGGTCGTGGAAGAACTTTACAGGCGCGGCGCGCGCTGGCTGGCAGGCGGCATTCTTGAGCGGTGACTGGTTTCATCGACACGCCGGTTCACGGGAAGCTGCTGCAACTCGCCGGTGTCATCGCGCTGATGGGCTGGCAGCGTGATAATCGGAGTTCCTGAGCCTCACGTGAACCGGTTGTGTCACGAGGGCGCGGCTTTTGCCTGTGAATTTTCCCCTCATCACCGATCCGTTTTTCTATGCCGTCGCCGTTCCGGCCGTGTTGCTGCTCGGCATCAGCAAAAGCGGATTCGGTGCGGGTTTCGGCTCACTCGCGGTGCCGATGATGGCGCTGGCAGTCACGGTGCCGCAGGCGGCAGCCATTCTCATGCCCATACTGTTTGTGATCGATGTACTGGGCATGGCGGCGTTCCGCAAGGACTTCGACATGCGCCTCGTGAAGTTCCTCGTCCCCTTCGGGCTCCTGGGTACGCTGGTGGGCACGCTGCTGTTCAAGGTGCTGCCGCCAGATGTCGTGTCAGCCGTCGTGGGCGGTTTCACCTTGCTGTTCCTGGCGCAGCGCCTGCTGTTTCCACCCAGGGCTGACAGCGCCCCGCCGCCACGCTGGCTTGGCGCGATCCTCACGGTCACCTCGGGGTTCACGAGTTTCATTGCTCATGCAGGCGGACCGCCCGTCAGTGCCTACGTGATTCCGTTGAGGCTGCCACCTGTGACTTTTGCCGCCACCATGGCATTCTTCTTTTTCGTCATCAACCTGTCCAAGTGGATTCCCTACGCGTGGCTGGGACTGCTTGACTCTCGCAACATGGTCACGTCCATCGCCCTGCTGCCCCTGGCGCCCATCGGCGTGTGGGTCGGCGCGCGGCTGGCCAGGCGGATCAACCAGGAACTGTTCTACCGTATCCTGTACTTCGGCATGTTTCTGACCGGTTGCAAACTGCTGTGGGACGGTTTGCGCTGAAAATTTGCAAAGGCTTGAGGCCTGACCTGGTCGCTGGGCGACCTCAGGCCGGCGGTGCCTTGTCTTCCTGCACAGGCGGGGCGGGTTGCTCGATGGCGTCGGCCGCCTCCTCGTTGAGCGCCTGGCCCCCACGCTGTGGCTGCGTCAGTGGCGTAGGTGCCCAGCGGTTCCCGTGCATCAGGCCGACGCCGCTGGTGACGCTGCCCGCCATCTGCAGCTGCAGGCGTTCGGCGTCGCGGCGGCGCAGGTCCTGAGTCACTTCCGCAATGTCGCTTTCGGCCACGCCGAACACACGCAAGGCCTCGGCGCCGAATCCGAGTGCCGACTCAAAGGTCTCGCGCAGCTGGAAGTCCACGCCCAGCCTGATCAGCTCGATGGCGTGCTGCCTGTCATAGGCGCGCGCCAGGACGGGCGTGAGCGGGCATTCGTGCTTGAGCTGCTCGACGATGCGGGTGGTGGTTTCCTTCCTGTCCACGCAGACCAGGATGGCCCTGGCATGGCTGGCGCCGCTGGCATGCAGCACGTCAAGCCGCGTGCCGTCACCATAAAACACCTTGAAGCCGAACTGCGCCGCGGCGCGGATCATGTCGGTGTCGTTCTCGATGATGACCACGTCAATGCCGCGCGCCAGCAGTGACTGACTGACGATCTGGCCGAACCGGCCAAAGCCGATGATCAGCACGCTGCCTGAGTGGGGCGATGTGCCTTTCAGCACGTCTTCCACACCTTCCATGCTTTGCGGCGGCGGTGCGGGCATGACCCAGCGCAAGGCAAGCATCGCCAGCGGGGTCAGGGCCATGGAGACGATGATGGCGGCTGTGAGCACGGCATTGACGCTGGCGTCCACAATGCCGGCGGTTGCAGCTGCCGAGTAGAGGACGAAGGCGAATTCACCGCCTTGCGCCATGAGTGCGGCGCGTTGCAGGGCATCGCCATGCGCAGCTCTGGTGGCCCGCGCCACACCGTAGATGGCCGCACCCTTGACCGCCATGCAGGCCAGCGTGCCACCGAGGATGAGCGGCCAGTCGGCCAGTACCAGGTCGATGTCCAGCGACATGCCCACGCCCATGAAGAACAGCCCGAGCAGGATGCCGCGGAAGGGCTCGATGTCAGCTTCCAGCTGGTGGCGGAAGGTGGACTCCGACAGCATGACGCCCGCCGCGAATGCGCCCATGGCCATGGACAGCCCGCCCCATTGCATGGCAAGCGCAGCGCCCAGCACCACCAGCAGGGCGGCACCGGTCATGACCTCGCGGGCGTTGGCCTTGGCCAGCACGCGGAACATCGGGTTGAGCAGCCAGCGGCTCACCGCAATCAGGCCGATCACGGCCGCAACTGCCACGCCGACCGTGACCCAGCGGGACACTCCGGCTTCAGCCGGTGCCGGTGCAAGGAAGGCCACAATGGCCAGCAACGGCACGATGGCCAGGTCTTCAAACAGGAGAATGGACACGATGCGCTGGCCCCGAGGCGTGGAG
Organism: uncultured Ramlibacter sp.; assembly: GCA_964519795.1. GTDB lineage: Bacteria > Pseudomonadota > Gammaproteobacteria > Burkholderiales > Burkholderiaceae_C > JACMQX01. The sequence continues at coordinate 9,837 of CAZFKW010000033.1, forward strand.
GTGTCGCCGCGCTCATCCAGCAGCTGCATCACGATGGCCGTGGACGACAGCACGAAACCCATGGCGGCAATGAAGGCTACTGCGGGGTTGAATCCGCCCAGCATGCCAAGGCCGGTGAGCAGTGCCCCGCAGGCGGCCACCTGGAGCAGGCCCAGCCCGAAGATCTGGCGGCGCATGGCCCACAGGCGGGTGGGCTGCATCTCCAGCCCGATCACGAACAGGAACATCACCACACCCAGCTCGGCCACGTGCAGGATCGTCTGCGACTCACTGAAGAAGCCCATGCCGAACGGGCCGATGGCAAGCCCCGCAGCGAGATAGCCGAGCACCGAACCCAGTCCCAGCCGCTTGAACAGCGGCACTGCTACGACGCCTGCTGCGAGCAGGATCACGACCTTGACCAGTTCCGTGCCTTGCTCTGCTGCCATGTGGATGTCCGTGTGCCTTGCGTCGGGGTTCTGTGCCTGCGAGTCTAACCGGGCTAATATAGGGCCTCTATCGCCTACCTGTCGCAAGGAGTGTGTCATGCCGGTTGTGGTTGTAGCGAATCCGAAAGGCGGCGTCGGCAAGACGACGCTGGCCACCAATCTGGCAGGGTACTTCGCCAGCAAGGGCCATGCGGTCATGCTCGGAGACCTCGATCGCCAGCAGTCGTCAAAACTCTGGCTGGGGCTGCGCCCGCCACAGGCACGGCCCATTGCGAGCTGGGACGTGGATGCTTCCGCGATGGTGCGGCCGCCCAGGGGCACGACGCACGTGGTGCTGGATACGCCCGGTGGCCTGCACGGCAGGAACTTCAAGGAGGCGATGAAAGTGGCCGACAAGGTCATCGTGCCGCTGCAGCCCAGCGTGTTCGACATTTTTGCCACGCGAACCTTCCTTGACATGCTGGCCGAGCACCGCCATGCCGGGAAGATGCAGGTCGGCATTGTCGGGATGCGGGTGGACTCCCGCACCATTGCGGCCGACAAGCTGCGCGAGTTCGTCAACGGCCTGGGTTTGCCCGTTCTTGGCTACCTGCGCGACACCCAGAACTACATCCACCTGGCTGCCCGGGGACTGACGGTGTTCGATGTTTCGCCAGGCCGGGTCGAGAAAGACATCGAACAATGGCAGGCCATCTGCCACTGGCTGGACCAGTAGGCTTTGAACCCCCCGAAGCGCCTTCGGCGCCTCCCCCTGAGGAGGGGCGTCGCCAGTGGCCCGGCCTGAGCTTGTCGGAGGGCGGTTCCGCGGCGGCCACAACTGCAGCTCTGGTTTCGGCGCCGGCGCAGTTACAGTAGCAGCATGAAAACACTCCAGACACTCTCTGAGCTGCCACCCCTGGTGGGCACTGAAGTCGCTGTCAGCGACTGGATCACCATCACCCAGGAACAGGTCAACCAGTTCGCCGAAGCCACCGGCGACCACCAGTGGATCCATGTGGATGTCGAGCGGGCCAGGGCCGGGCCGTTTGGCGCGCCGATTGCGCACGGGTTTCTCACCCTGTCGCTGCTGCCGAAGTTCTTCGCTTCGGCGATGGAAATCATCGAGTCAGGCATGGGCGTGAACTATGGGCTCAACAAGGTGCGTTTCACCTCGCCCGTGCCCGTGGGCAGCCGTGTGCGCGGCCGGATCAAGCTGCTGGCTTGCGCGCCGGTGCCCAACGACGGCCTTCAGATGACCTGGGAGGTCAAGGTCGAGCGTGAAGGGGCTGACAAGCCGGTGTGCATCGCCGAGTCGCTGGTTCGTCGCTATCCCTGACGCTCACTGGCCAAAGCCGTTCTGGCGCCAGGCCTCAAACACTGTCACAGCGACGGCGTTTGACAGGTTCAGGCTTCGCTGGCCTTCGATCATGGGCAGCTTCAGGCGCTGCTGCGGCGGGAAAGTCTCACGCAGCTCCGCAGCGAGGCCCCGCGTTTCCGAGCCGAACACCAGCCAGTCACCTGGCTGGAATGCCGTGTCATGCACGTTGTGCGTGCCGCGTGTGGTCAGGGCGAAAAGCCTGCCCGCCGCCGGCTGTTCCTGTTCAAGGAAAGCCTGCCAGCCCGCGTGGCGTCTTACCTCTGCATATTCGTGATAGTCCAGCCCTGCGCGGCGCATGTGCCTGTCTTCCATTGAAAATCCCAGCGGCTCGATGAGGTGCAGCGTACACCCGGTATTGGCCGCGAGCCGGATCACGTTGCCGGTATTGGGGGGGATTTCAGGCTCGACCAGGACAATGTGGAACATGGGGCAATTGTCCGCTGTCCGCCTTGCCCGTGCTTGGCCCTGTGCGCCAGGCGCCGCGCATCAACGGCCCGGCATCAGTCGTCATCCGTCCGCGCAAAAACCAGGGCCGTCACGCGCGATGCCCCGGCTTGCCGCAACACTGCCGCAGCTGCGTGCAGCGATGCGCCGCTGGTCATCACATCATCGACCAGCACCACGTCCTGGCCGCTGACCCGGGCGCGGCGCAGCGGGTCGACGGCAAATACGCCCTGCATGTTGAGCAGCCGTTCAGCGCGCTTGAGCGAGGCCTGGGCCGGCGTGTCCTTCACGCGCAGAAGCAGTGTCGCGTCCGTACGCGCCGGTGCCAGGCGCCGAGCCAGCTCCAGGGACTGGTTGAATCCACGTTCGCGCAGGCGCCCAGCCGACAACGGCATGGGCACAACGACGTGGCAGCGTTCCAGGGCCGGTTCCACCCAGGGCGTGCTGCGCATCAGCGTGGCCAGCGTTGTGGCCCAGCCCGGGTTTCCATGGAATTTGAAGGAAGCAATGCAGTCGGGCCAGGGCCATTCGTAGGTGACGGCAGCGTGGCAGGCCTCCAGCGGCGGCGGCTGCGTCATGCAGGCGCCACAGCGGATGATGGCCGGGGCCACTGGCAATGCGCAGGTCTGGCAGCGCGGCACAGGCTGTGCGAACCTCGCCACGCAGGCTTCGCACAGCGGCTGCGATGGCCAGGCACGACAGACAGCGCACTGGGCCGGGATGATGGCACTTGCCCTTGCAAGAAGCTCGTTGAACATGGGCTCAATATACTCGTGGCACTACGGCCTACGGCCCGCGCACCCGCCAACACATGCCTTCCGACCGCCCTCCGACGATTCACGCTGCAGCGGCGCAGCGCTGGGCACGTGTCGCACCCGCCAGCTCGCCCTGGCTTCACGAGGAAGTCGGGCGGCGCATGGAAGACCGCCTGCAGTGGATCAAGCTCAGGCCGGACGCCTGGGCACACTGGGAACCGGTGCGCGGAGGGCTTCAGACGCAGGCGCTTGTGCGCAGGCGGTACCCCGATGCACAGTGCTTCCTGATCGAGGATCAGGCTGCGCGCGCCGAGGTTGCGGCAAAGGCGGGCGCCGCGCCCTGGTGGCGCCCGGCGCGCTGGACTGGCGGTCCGGTGCGGGTGGCTCCGCCACCTGACGCCGGCGTCCAGATGCTCTGGGCCAATATGGCGCTGCACATGGCTGCAGACCCCCGGACACTGATTGAATCGTGGTACAGGACGCTGGCGACGGAAGGATTCCTGATGTTCTCCTGTCTCGGGCCTGACAGCCTGCGCGAGCTGCGCAGCCTCTACCAGGCACTGGGCTGGCCCGCGCCCGGCCACGACTTCACCGACATGCACGACTGGGGCGACATGCTTGTGCAAGCCGGGTTTGCCGAGCCGGTGATGGATATGGAGCACATCTCCCTGACCTACGAGACCCCGGGGCGGCTTCTGGCCGACCTGCGCGAGTTGGGCCGCAACCTGCATCCCGCCCGCTTTGCCGCCCTGCGTGGGCGCCGGTGGAAGCAGCAGCTGGAGGGTGCGCTGGCGAAGCAGCTGGCTGCTCCGTCAGACGGGGGGCGCCTGCGCCTGACCTTTGAAATCATCTACGGTCACGCGCTCAAGCCTGCGCCCAGGGTCCGGTTGAGCGCGCAAAGCGCAGTGTCGTTGCAGGACATGCGCGTCATGCTGCAGGGCACGAAAGAGGGCGGCCGGTGAACACGCTACAACATTGGTTTGACCGGATTACAGGGGGAAATCGGGTGGAAACCCGCGCTACAATCCTTGATTGAGTGAGTTTGGGTATCTTCCCGCGCGATTGGCTCGCCTGGAGTTTTCCGGCAGCCGTTTTTTGTGAGCGTCGCCCGTGTCCAATCCGGTTTTCCGTTTTGCAACCGTGTCAGGCCAGAACATTCAATGGTTCCTGAGGCGTAATTGCTCGGCCACGCCGGTTCAACTGGGCTGGCTGTACGCGTCGCTGTGTGTTGTGTCGCTCGGGATAGCTGCTTTTTTCTGGTACCAGGGGGCGTGGCTGATCCTGCCGTTCGTCTGGGCCGAGCTGGTTGCGGTGGGCGTCGCGTTCTTTTTCTACGCGCGTCACGCCACAGATGGCGAGAAGATTTCGCTCCAGGGGGAGCAGCTGGTCGTCGAGCTTGAGAACGCCGGCCGGCTTGAACGCTCGGAGTTCAACCGGGGATGGGTCCGGGTTGAGCCCAAGGCGGACGACCGGTCCCTGATCGAGGTGTCCGGCCAGGGGCGGGCGGTGGAGGTGGGGCGTTTTGTGCGCCCGGAACTGCGCCCGGCGCTGGCGCGGGAGATCCGGATGGCCTTGCGTGGCGCATAAGGCCCTGAGTGGCGCCTTCAGGCGCGGCGGCGGGTGGTGAAGATTGGTTAAATTGAGGCTTAGCTTGAAGTGAACACGATGAAGAGCATTTCCAAAACATTGGCTCGCACGCTGCATACAATCACTCTCTGGGCTGGCGCCTGGGGAAGCACGGCGGCATTCACATTCGCCCATGCGGTGAACGATCTGCCCGGCGGCCCGTCGGTCAGGCAGATGGACCTCCATGCGCCGGCCACCAAGATCATGGAAGAGCAGCGCTGGCTGCACAACTTCATGATGATCCTGTGCACCGTGATCTTCATTGCCGTGTTCGCGGTCATGTTCTATTCCATCTGGAAGCACCGCAAGTCGGTGGGTCACAAGGCCGCGAACTTCCATGAGTCCGTGACGGTCGAGGTCATCTGGACCATCGTCCCCTTCATCATCGTGATCTTCATGGCGCTTCCGGCCACCAAGGTGCTGGTTGCAGCCAAGGACACCACCAATGCCGACCTCACCATCAAGACCACCGGCTACCAGTGGAAGTGGGGTTACGACTACATCAAGGGCGAGGGCGAAGGCATCAGTTTCATCTCCACGCTGGACGCTTCGCACCGCGAAATGTCCAACAACGGCGCCAAGGGCGACATCCCCGACGACTACCTGTTCAAGGTCGACAACCCCATGGTTGTTCCGGTCGGCAAGAAGATCCGCATCATCACGACCGCGAACGATGTCATCCACGCTTTCGCGGTGAACTCGCTGGGCATCAAGCAGGATGCCATTCCCGGCTTCGTGCGCGACACCTGGTTCCGTGCGGAGCGCACCGGCAACTTCTATGGCCAGTGCCAGGAGTTGTGCGGCAAGGAGCACGCCTACATGCCCATCCATGTGAAGGTGGTGTCGGCTGAGGAGTATTCGGCATGGGTGGCAGACCAGCAGAAGAAGGCTGCGGCAAAGCTGGATGACCCGACGAGGGTCTGGACGCTCGACGAGATCACGGCGCGTGGCGCCAGTGTGTACAAGGCGAATTGCCAGGCCTGCCACACCGAGTCCGGCAAACAGGCCGGCCCGATCAAGGCGCTGGACGGCTCGGCGGTCGTGCTCGATGCCGACAAGAACAGGCAGATCCAGATCCTGCTCAATGGTGCGGGCGGCCCGGCTGGCATGCCGGCCTGGAAGCAGCTGAGTGACACGGACATCGCGGCCGTGATCACCTACACCAAGAATCACTGGTCCAACAAGACAGGTCAACTCGTGCAGCCGGCCGAAGTCCAGGCAGCACGCAAGTAAGCCGCCAGATACCGTACCCACAAGGAATTGAAGATGAGCGCCGTACTCGACCATCACGACCACAAGCATGACGATCATGGTGACCACCATGACCACGCCCCCACCGGCTGGCGCCGCTGGGTCTATGCGACCAATCACAAGGACATCGGCACGCTGTACCTGCTGTTCTCGTTCACAATGCTGATCGTCGGCGGCGTGCTTGCGCTGCTGATCCGCGCCGAACTGTTCCAGCCGGGCCTGCAGGTCGTGAATCCGGAGCTGTTCAACCAGCTCACGACGATGCACGGGCTGATCATGGTGTTCGGCGCGATCATGCCGGGCTTTGTGGGCTTTGCGAACTGGATGGTGCCGCTGCAGATCGGCGCTGCCGACATGGCCTTTGCCCGCATGAACAACTTCAGCTTCTGGCTGTTGATCCCGGCCAGCCTGATGCTTGTCGGCTCGTTCTTCATGCCCGGCGGTGCTCCGGCGGCCGGCTGGACGCTCTATGCGCCGCTGACGCTGCAGATGGGCCCGTCGATGGACGCCGGTATTTTTGCGATGCACATCATGGGAGCGTCTTCCATCATGGGCTCGATCAACATCATCGTGACCATCCTCAACATGCGCGCTCCCGGCATGACACTGATGAAGACGCCCATGTTCCGCTGGACCTGGCTGATCA
>CAZFKW010000034.1:0-6082 GCA_964519795.1 uncultured Ramlibacter sp.
AATTCTGCGCGACGGAAATGCTGATGCGCATGGTGGTCTGCGCGGCTGCGGTGGCGGCAAAGCCCATGACAATGCTTGCAGCGAGGACCATCTTGGCGAATTTCATGGAGTCTCCAGTAGGAAAAGTTATCATACAACTTGCGATTATGGGCGGACAGGCAGTTTCACGGCATCGGGGTTTTCGAGCAGGTATTCCCGGATGATGTCGTCAAAACTCCGGTCAGGCTCCAGGCCAAGACCGCGTGCACGCGCCGCTTCAATGCGGCCTGGCCAGGTCGCAACAATCTTCATGATCGCGGGGTCGGGTGTCCAGTCGATCAGGTCGGCAACTGCCTTGCCGGCGACCCGCTCCAGTGCGGCGGCCATTTCGCCCACGGTGGTGCAAAAGGCCGGCAGGTTGACCGCAGTGCGCGCACCCCATGCCTGGTCCTGTGCTTCTGCGGCGCGGATGATGCCCTCAATGGTGCGCCCCGGCGACGAGAGCGCCACCAGCGTATCGGGCGGCACCGGGCAGGCGCCCGTCACACCGGCCAGCGGTTCACGGATCATGCCGCTGAAAAAGCTCGATGCAGCGCCATTGGGCCGGCCCGGACGCACGCTCACCGTCATGAGCCGCACAGTGCGCCCGCGGATGAAGCCCTTGCGCCCGTAGTCAGCCACCAGTTGTTCGCCGATGAATTTCTGGATGCCGTAGCTGGTGAGCGGCGTGGGCAGGGTCGAGTCTTCAATGACGTCCGGGCTGGGCTGCTCGGGTGAGTTGCCATAAACCGCCAGCGAACTCGCAAAAACCAGTGTGGGTTTTGTACCCAGGGCGCGGCAGGCCTCCAGCAACTGGTGTGTGGCCGCGAAGTTGCTGCGCATGCCCAGGTCAAAATCAGCCTCGCATTCGCCACTGACTGCCGCAGCCAGGTGGAACACCAGGTTGGTGTCCTGCGCCAGCGCCTTGCCGACAGCGCCGGGCTTGAGCAGTTCGTTCAGGTCACCGGTGATGGCGGTCACGCGGGCGTCGGCTGCCAGGTCAGACGGTGGTGCCGCACGGTCCAGCAGGGTGATGCGCGCAATGGCGCGGGGCGCTGCGCCCGCCAGCGAAACACTGCCCCTGCGAAGAAGCTCGCGCGCCAGGCGCACGCCGAGAAACCCGGCGCCGCCGGTAATGACGATGTTCATGTGAATGCTTTCCCTGCTGTGTAGACGGTGCCCCCGAGTCTAGCCGCCCATGGCAGCGGCCTGCCATGGTGCAAACGCCCGCACGGCCCCGCTGCCCGGAGGTCAGCGCGCGCGAAGGCCCAGCGCGCGTTCACGCGCCGTCGCCAGATGCTGGCGCAGCGTGTACCACCTGTCTGCATAGCGGTCCGGCAAGTCCAGGCCGCGAACCTGTTCCTCTATGGCGTCGAGCTTGGCCATCAGCCGGTTCATGGTGATGGGCGCATTGACGACAGCTTTCTCGATATCGCTTTCCAGGAACTTGAGCTCGCCATAGTAGTGCGACAGCACGGCATTCACCCGCAGGCTGAACAGCTGGGGAATCCACACCAGCGCCATGCCGGTCAGCACCAGGATCGGTAACACCGCATACAGCAGCAGCTCGGCCAGCTGGGCCCACCAGTAGGGCAGCGCGGCTTCGAGCCAGGGGCGGTAGCCCAGCGCATGGCGCACGGCATGAGGGGAGACGGGGAAGTCCATGGCGTCCACCGCCGGGTACTCCGACTGGCGCTGCAGGAAGGTCGGCGTCGGGTGGATGTCGTTGGCGGCATCAAGCATGGCGCGCTGCAGCGCGGGATGCATGGACTCGCGCACCAGCAGGTGGGTGCCGGTGTAGAGCAGGGTCAGGTCGCGCGGGGGAACGTCGCCGCGCAGTTCAATGGCGCCGTGGGGCAGCACAAGAGCCTGCAGCCGGGGCTCGCGCGCCGCCAGCGCATTGGCGCGGTCCACGCCCACCATGTAGATGCCGGCCGAGCGCGACAGCTGTCTCACCGTGGGCGCGTCGCCGCTGCCGATGTTCAGCATGGCATCGACGCGGCCCTCCAGCAACTCATTGCCCGCTGCAATGCCCTGGTGCTCTTCGTCCCAGGTCACGTCGCCGTCGGTCAGCTGGGCCTGCGACAGCAGCAGGCTTGCCACCCGGCGCTGCGGGCTGCCCTTGGGGCCGGCTGCAATGCGCATGCCGCGCAACTGCGTAATGCTCGTGATGCCCGCTGCGCGCGTAAAGATCCAGACGGGCTGCTTGCCCACCACTGCCAGTGCCTGCACCGGCGCGGAGGCGGCGGGAAGGTCCGAGAGAAGCCCGTGCGCAAAGCCCGCCTGCGCCCTGTCCTGTGGGTCGGCCAGCCGTTGCAACGGCCCGGCCGGACCGCCCGAGGTGGTGGAAATGTCTGCCGCGATGCCGCGCCGCTCAAGCGCTTCGCGGTAGCGCAGCGCCATCTGCACATAGCCGCCCTGCGGCGAGCCGGCGACAATGGTCACACTGCGTGGCGGCAATGGCAGGACATTGCGCGCGGTCCAGATGATGGCGCCAACAGCCACTGCCATGACAGGCAGGTAGAACAGGCCCCAGCGCCTGCGGTACAGCAGCACGACGTTCACCGCCCGCGCCTCCTGTGGATGCCCATTCGGACAAATTCGATGTGGTCGCGCAGCATGAACCAGCGCGGCATCAGGTACACCGGTGTCACAAACGCCGTCATGCGCTTTTCAATGCTGTTGAGCCGGCCCAGGTAGTTGCTCAGGTCCAGGCCGGAGACGTTCTCGCGGGCCAGCTCGTACTCGATGTACATCAGCTCGCCGTACCAGCGCGTCACGCGGCTTTCCACCAGCCAGCGCAGGTAAGCCGGCAGCATGCGGGCGAGCCACCAGGCGAGAAGCGCCACGGGCAGGCAGATGACCAGCAGCCGCGCGAGCACCTGCGCCCACATGAAGGGCAACTGTTCCTCAAGCCAGGGCAGTCCGTGCAGCAGCGTGCGGCGGGCTTCCACCGAGGCCGGGAAGTCCACCCGCTTGAGCGACGGGAAGGTGCCGGGCCGGTGGAACAGGCCGCCGCCTGCATGGACCTGACGGGCGATATGCGTGGCCAGGCGCTGCAGCGCAGGTTCCAGGTCGCTGCGGGCGACGAGGCTGGCGGTGGTGGTGAGCAGTGTCGCATCGCGCACGGGCAGGCGCGCCTGGGGGTCCAGCGTGCCCTGCGCCAGCAGGCGCGGCTGCAGGTAGGGCAGGCGCTCTGTGAATGCGGCGCTGCGCTTGAGCTGGACAAGGTGCACGCCGGGTGCGCGCAGCAGCGCGCGCACAACAGGGGAATCGGGCTGTGAGACCATGATGAGGGCATCGAGTGAGCCGTCCTGCAACGCCTTCACGGCGGCCATGCCAACAAGGCTGGAGTCCACCAGGTCTTTCGTTGTGAGGCGCACCTGTTCCAGCATGGCCACAGCCAGCCTGCGGGTGCCGCTTGCAGGTGGCCCGAGTGAAACGCGCTGGCCCTCCAGTTGCTGCAGCGAGTCCAGCCAGCTGTGGCGCGAGAAAATCCACACGGGTTCGATGTCCACCATGGCGAGTGTCACCACGGCCGTACCGGTCCCGCGGTCGGTCATGCTGCCGGGGTAGCCGATGCCGCCCTGCATGAAGGCCAGGTCGGTAACGGGGTTCTCAGCGCCGCGCAGGCGCTGCAGGTTCTGGCTCGCGCCGTCCGAATTGACCACACGCAGCAGGATGCCATGGCGCGCGAACTCTTGCGCATAGCGCTGCCCCCAGGCGTGGTACATGCCTTCAGGAAGCGCGGTGGACAGTGTGATTTCAGTTCGCGGGAGCGGCAGCCATTGCGTCCAGAGCCAGGCCATGATGGCAAGCGCCGCCACGGCCATGGGCAGTTTGATGAGGATCCATTTGCGCTGGTAGAGTCGCGCTGCTGCCAAGGAGACTCCCTTGTCCGGTAGGTAACAAGCTCTCCTTATAGCGCAAACAGCCTGCACATGCGATGACAAGCATCACACGCGGCTACATGCCAACGTAATTCGGCCCGCCGCCGCCTTCCGGTGTGACCCACACAATGTTCTGCGTGGGGTCCTTGATGTCGCAGGTCTTGCAGTGCACGCAGTTCTGGGCGTTGATCTGCAGGCGGTCGGTGTTGTCCTCGTTCTTGACAAACTCATACACACCGGCCGGGCAGTAGCGCGACTCGGGGCCGGCAAATTTTGCAAGGTTCACATTGACCGGCACCGAGTTGTCTTTGAGCGTCAGGTGCGCCGGCTGGTTCTCTTCGTGGTTGGTATTGCTGATGAACACGCTGGACAGGCGGTCGAAGGTGAGCTTGCCGTCCGGCTTGGGGTAGGCGATAGGTTTGCACTCCGCCGCAGGCTTGAGGTAGGCATGGTCGGGCTTGTCGCGGTGCAGTGTCCATGGGATGTGGCCGCGCAGCGCGAACTGCTCCAGGCCGTTCATGAAGGTCGCCACAGCCAGGCCCTTCTTGAACCAGGCCTTGAAGTTGCGTGCCTTGTTGAGTTCCGTGTAGAGCCAGCTGTTCTCGAAGGCTTCGGGGTAGGCCGTGAGTTCGTCGTGCTGGCGGCCGGCCTGGATGGCTTCATAGGCGGCTTCTGCCGCCAGCATGCCGGTCTTGATGGCCGCGTGACTGCCCTTGATGCGGCTCACGTTCAGGTAGCCCGCTTCACAGCCGACCAGTGCGCCGCCCGGGAAGATGGTCCTGGGCAGGCTCATCAGGCCACCCGCCGTGATGGCGCGCGCGCCATAGCCCAGGCGCTTGCCGGGCTTGATGCCGTTGGCTTCGTCGCCTTCCAGGTAGTAGCGGATGTTCGGGTGCGTCTTCCAGCGCTGCATCTCCTCGAACGGGCTGAGGTACGGGTTGGCGTAGTCAAGGCCGGTGATGAAGCCCAGCGTTACCTTGTTGTCTTCCATGTGGTACAGGAAGGCGCCGCCATAGGTGGAGGAATCCATGGGCCAGCCGGCGGTGTGCATCACAAAGCCGGGCTGGTGGCGTTTGGGGTCAATCTCCCAGACCTCCTTCACGCCCAGCCCGTAGGTCTGCGGGTCCTTGCCGGCATCAAGCTTGAACCTGCTGATGAGCTGGCGGCCCAGGTGGCCGCGCGAGCCCTCGGCGAAGATCGTGTATTTGGCATGCAGTTCCATGCCGAGCTGGAAGCTGTCGGTCGGCTGGCCGTCCTTGCCAATACCCATGTTGCCGGTAGCCACGCCCTTGACCGAGCCGTCCTCGTTGTAGAGGACTTCCGCAGCCGCAAATCCAGGGAAGATTTCAACACCAAGCTCTTCGGCCTGCTGCGCCATCCAGCGTGTGACGTTGCCCAGGCTGACGATGTAGTTGCCATGGTTCTCGAAGCATGCGGGGAGCAGGAAATTGGGTGTGCGGAAGGCCGTCTTCTCGCCCAGGAAAATCATGGCATCGTCCGTGACGGGCTGGTTCAGCGGGGCGCCGCGCTCCTTCCAGTCGAAGAACAGCTCCTTGAGCGCGCGCGGATCCATGATGGCGCCGGAGAGGGTGTGCACGCCGGGCTCGGCGCCTTTTTCGAGCACGACAACGGACAGCTCCGTGCCGTTGGTGGCGGCCATCTGCTTGAGCCGGATGGCGGTTGCCAGGCCGCCGGGGCCGCCGCCGACCACGACAACGTCGTACTCCATTGCTTCGCGGGGGCCAAACTGCGCCAGGATTTCGTCTTGTGTCATGGGGATGCTCGCTGATAATGGTTCTGGAACTGCGCCGCGTCGTGAGATGTATCGAGTCGTGCGGTTGACACCATTTTAAGCGGCGCGGGAGCACACTACCGTTACCGATCCCACACTGATTCCCTGGAGACTCCCTGATGGCATACAGCATTGATCTTTCCGGCCGCGTGGCCTTTGTCACGGGCGCATCGAGCGGCCTGGGCGCCCGCTTTGCCACCACGCTTGCGCGCGCAGGCGCGGCCGTGGTCCTGGCCAGCCGGCGCGTCGAGAAACTCAAGGACCTGCGCGCGCGCATTGAAGGCGAGGGCGGCGACGCCCATGTGGTGGAGCTGGACGTCACCGACCATGGCTCGATCAAGGCGGCCGTGGCCCGTGCCGAAACAGAAATGGGCTCCATTGA
>CAZFKW010000034.1:6092-9260 GCA_964519795.1 uncultured Ramlibacter sp.
CCTGGTCAACAATTCGGGCGTGAGCACCACCCAGCGCATCCAGGACGTCGCCGAGGAAGACTTCGACTTCATGTTCGACACCAACGTCAAGGGCTCCTTCTTCGTGGCGCAGGAAGTCGGCAAGCGCATGCTGGCCCGTTCGCGCGGCGCGGCGCCGGGCACCTTCACGGGCGGGCGCATCATCAACATTGCGTCCATGGCCGGGCTGCGCGTGCTGCCGCAGATTGGCGTGTATGCCATGAGCAAGGCGGCCGTGGTGCACATGACCCGGGCCATGGCCATCGAGTGGGGCAAGTTCGGCATCAACGTCAATGCCATCTGCCCCGGCTATATCGATACCGAAATCAACCACCACCACTGGGAAACCGAGCAGGGCAAGAAGCTCGTCCAGATGCTGCCGCGCAAGCGGGTCGGCAAGCCCGAAGACCTGGACGCAGTGCTGGTGATGCTGGCGAGTGACCAGAGTGGTTTCATCAATGGCGCAGTCATTGCGGCCGACGACGGATTTGGCGCCTGATGCCAGGACTGCCGCTGAACCGGACCCCTTGCATGCAGCCTGGAGCCCAACTGTGAAGATCGAGATTCCCGAGAAGAAAAAACTGGTGTTCGAGTCGCGCATTCCCATCCGTTGGGGCGACATGGATGCGATGAACCACCTGAACAATGGCAGCTACTTCCGTTACATGGAGACGGTGCGCATTGACTGGTTCCATTCCATCAACTGCATTGCCGGGCCGGATGGCGAGGGGCCGGTCATCGTCAATGCCTTCTGCAACTTCTACCGCCAGCTTCAATACCCCGGCGACGTGCAAATAAAGATGTATGTGAGCGACCCGGCCCGCACCACCTTTGAGAGCTGGTGCACCATGGAGCGGGCTGATGCGCCAGGCATCATCTGCGCTGCCGGCGGCGCAACCACCATCTGGGTGGACTTCAAGAGCCAGAAGGCCGTGGCGCTTCCGGACTGGATGCGCGAGCTGATCGGGTAGATGCTCAGGCGGCCTTGCGCAGGCGACGGGTTTGTGCGGATAGCATTGTGCAGCTTCTCTCAACGACCCTGTTCAGGCTGAGCAAACCCCGTTCAGGCTGAGCAATTCCCGTTCGGGCTGAGCCCTTCGACAGGCTCAGGACAGGCCTGTCGAAGCCCTCGTGCGATGCACCGCGTCAGGCCTTCGACATGCTCAGGCTGAACGGAGGGATAGTCAGGCCCCAAAGTAAGTGCCACTGAGGTCAGGGCGCCTTCTGCTTTGGCACCCGGCCCATCAGGTAGAACTCCGGGTTGGGCTGCATGCCCGAGAAACTCGCCATCCGGTTGGACAGGCCGAAGAATGCGGTGATGGCAGCGATGTCCCACGCGTCCTCGTCGCTGAAGCCATGCTGGTGCAGCGCCGCGAAATCCGCGTCGTCCACCTTGTGCGATTCAAGGCACACCTTCATGGCGAATTCGAGCATGGCACGCTGGCGCGGCGAGATGTCCGCCTTGCGCCAGTTCACCGCAACCTGGTCGGCCACGAGCGGCTTCTTCTCATAAATGCGCAGGATGGCGCCATGAGCCACGACGCAATAAAGGCAGCTGTTCGCCGCGCTGGTCGCGGTGACGATCATCTCCCGGTCCCCCTTGGTAAGGCCGCTCTCGCGCCCGACCGACTCCGGCACCATCAGGGCATCGTGATATGCAAAGAACGCCCGCCACTCCGCCGGCCGCCGCGCAAAACCCAGGAACACGTTGGGTATAAAGCCCGCCTTCTCCTGCACTTCCAGCACTTTGGCCTTGATGTCGTCCGGCAGGTCGTTGAGGTCGGGGGCGGGGTAGCGGGGGGTCATGGTGCGGGTCCTCGTTGTTTGTTGAAAGGCGAGATCAGGTCACTTGGCCGCTGCGATCAGCGCAGCGAGAGTCCCCAGTCCGATAAGCAGTTCACTTGGGCTCGCACTTTTGTCATCTGTCACTGCGACGCCTCGCTCATGCAGGCTGGCTGCATACCCGTCGACTTCTTCGAGCAATTGATGCGGCTGAATACCAAACTCATTTGCCAACAGCCTAAGCTGCGCCAGACTCATTGACGACTGGCCATTCTCGAGCCGGGAGTACGCGGACTGGCTGATGCCCAAAGCATCAGCCAGTGACTGTTGATGAAGTCCGCCAGCTTGACGCTTCAATGCAACGACCTGTCCGACGATCGCGCCGTAGGTGATGGAAGCAGGCAGATGGGGGCTTGACTTGCTTGTCATAAATGCGTACAGTGCATATATTCAAAAGATGAGGGTTTCATGGTTCCAGCGCAGGTTCTGCCAGACCGCTGCTTCGCACGGCCCGCGTCATTTCGTGTTTTCTCAATGCCCACAGGGCTTGAATTGCATCATTGCGGAGTTGTCTTTGAGTGGTTCTCTTGTCTAAGCCCCACGGTTATATCCTGTCCGGGCAGATTGGTTCGGGCTGTCCAAGGATACATGCACGTCGCGCGCACTCGCAAGTACGCCGTCCAGCGACATTCGCGCACGGGATCGAAATGACTGTAACCAACCAGCGCAATCTGGCTGTCCTCATTGACGCGGAGAACACCACCGCGACATATGCCCACCGGATCATGGCGCGCGCCGCCACTCTCGGGCGGCTTACTGATCGCCGCGCATACGGCGACTGGACGACGTCAATCCTCATGTCGTGGAAAAAAGTGCTCTGTCCGCTGGCGATCCGGCCACAGCAGCAGTTTCGTTACCGCAAGGGCAAGAACACGAGCGACGGCGCGCTCATCATGGACGCGATGTCGATAATTCATGCGCGCAACGTGGACGGCATCTGTATCGTGTCGTCCGATAGCGACTATATCGGCCTGGCGCTGCGCATCCGCACCGAGGGTCTGATGGCCTATGGCTTTGGCACGCAACTTACGATGCGCGAGTTCGTGTCGGCTTGCGATGAGTTTGTCTTTCTTGAGGACCTTGAGTCGTCCTGAGTTCGAATGGCTGCGGGAGAACGCGAAGTGCTGGCGCGGTGCATGGCTTCAAGGCTTCGACAAGCTCAGCCCGAACGGGGTTTGTGGTGAGCCCGCTCAGCCAGAATGCGGACTGTCGAAATCGCTAAAGCAGGGGTATTCATCTCTACCTGCGCAGTAGGGCCATGAATTCATCAGTGCCCATGCCTTTAAA
The DNA here is from genome assembly GCA_964519795.1 of uncultured Ramlibacter sp. Taxonomy (GTDB): domain Bacteria; phylum Pseudomonadota; class Gammaproteobacteria; order Burkholderiales; family Burkholderiaceae_C; genus JACMQX01. Next base: position 9,240 of record CAZFKW010000034.1, read on the forward strand.
CTGCGTTGCGTTGGCACTGCC
>CAZFKW010000034.1:9270-10041 GCA_964519795.1 uncultured Ramlibacter sp.
GAAAGCCGCTCGCACGTCCATAGCCTTTCGCCGTACTGGACGGAGAATAACGTCACCATTGGCGCTCACTTCAAATTCCACGTCGCTGTGCAGATGCAGTCCAGCCTGCTTGCGTATGGCTTGGGGAATGGTGACCTGACCGTTGCTGTTGATTCTCATGATCTTTGCTTTTCCTTGCGAGAATCGTACGTGTCTTCGCGGCAGAATTCAACAAGCTGAGCCATTCGCGACCGAAGTCGTGGCTACCATTGCATCCATCGAAAGACAAACCATGACACAACTTGAAGACAAGGATTTCGACAAGGGCCTGGCTACCCGCAAGCAGGTGATGGGCGAGGACTTTGTGGCCAATGCGTTCGACAACGCGACCGACTTCACCATGCCCATGCAGCACTACATCACCCGCAATGCCTGGGGCGATGTGTGGCAGCGCCCTGGGCTGGACCTGAAGACCCGCAGTCTCATCACGGTTGCCTTCCTCACCGCGCTGGGCAAGCAGCATGAACTCAAGGGCCATGTGCGCGGGGCGCTGAACAACGGCGCGACGCCTGAAGAGATCCAGGAGGTGCTGCTGCATGCGAGCATTTACTGCGGCGTGCCTGCGGCGGTGGATGCGTTCAGGACCGCTGCCGAGGTGGTGGGCAAGCCCCGGTAAGTGCTGCAGCCCGCACCATGAGCCTTGACTACGCCAGCCTGGAGCAGATGCGCCTGGCCCACCCGGCATGGCGGCTGCTGCGCTCTGACCATGCGGCACTTGTTGCCAGCTTTCTG
>CAZFKW010000034.1:10054-16279 GCA_964519795.1 uncultured Ramlibacter sp.
CGTCCGCGTGATGCCCCAATCAGAGCTGGCTGAGGCTCTGGAGGATGAGCTGTTTGGCTTGCGCGAGCGGCTGGGTCCGCAGGCGTTTCCCAAGCCGGCGCTGGACTATCTCAACGACTGGGCCGCCAACGACAAGGGCTGGTTGCGCAAGTTCTACAGCCAGGGGTCTGATGAGCCGCAATTTGACCTGACACCCGCGACTGAAAAGGCGATCTCGTGGCTTGACAACCTTGCAGCACGCAGCTTCATCGGGACAGAGTCGAGGCTGATGACGATGTTCGAGCTGCTCAAGCAGATGAGCGATGGGACAGAGACTGATCCCGCGCGCCGCATGGCCGAGCTGCACAGGCGGCGCGACGAGATCGACGCCGAGATTGCCAGGGTGCTTGACGGTGATCTGCCGCTGCTGGATGGCGCAGGCTTGAAGGACCGTTTCCAGCAGTTCACCTCACTGGCGCGCGAGCTGCTCACCGACTTCCGGGAGGTTGAGCACAACTTTCGCGGGCTGGACCGGCGCGTTCGGGAGCGCATTGCCCTGTGGGAAGGCTCCAAGGGTGTGTTGCTGGAAGAGATCATGGGCGAGCGCGATGCCATTTCCGACTCTGACCAGGGCCGCAGTTTCCGCGCCTTCTGGGACTTCCTGATGTCCAGTTCCCGGCAGGAGGAACTGACGGCCCTGCTGGAGCGTGTGCTGTCGCTCCCCCCGGTGGCAGAACTGAAACCTGACGGGCGGACCCGCCGCATTCACTACGACTGGCTCGAAGCCGGGGAGCACACCCAGCGGACAGTTGCCCAGCTATCGCAGCAGCTACGACGTTTCCTGGACGACCAGGCCTGGCTTGAAAACCGCCGCATCATGGACATCCTGCGCGGCATTGAAGCCAAGGCGCTGGCCGTCAGACGCGCAGCGCCATCCGGGCAGTTCATGAGCATCGCAGAAACGGTGGCTGACATCGAGTTGCCCATGGAGCGCCCCCTCCATGCCCCTCGCCTCAAGCCGAAAATAGCCAGCGTTGCCCTGGAAGCGGGCGATGCCGGGCTGGAGGCCGATGCCTTGTTCTCCCAGATCGTCATCGACAAAGCGCAACTGGAGCGCAATGTGCGGATGCAGTTGCAGGAGAACCCCCGGATCACCCTGCGTGAGCTGTGCGAAAGGCATCCGCTGCAGCGCGGGCTGGCTGAACTCGTTGCCTACCTCCAGATGGCAGGGGACAGCTTCGAGACAGTTGTAGATGAAGATGTGACCGAGGTCGTCAGCTGGACGGCGCTGCGGGACAATGGCGAGCAATACACACGGCAGGCGCGATTGCCCCGCGTGATATTTGTCAGGTGAACCGGGGAATTCAAAAGATGTCTGATGAAGATGCTCAATCCGCATCAGCGCCACTGGGCGCTGCGCCGGACATGGCCTGGCCGGTGGTCACCTTGCTCAAGGGCGTTGTGTACCAGGAGGCGGATGCCGCGCTGTGGAGCCAGCTGTATGCGCTGCAGCCGCAGGTGCGCGACTACGTTGCCGTGCTGGGCCTGGAGCTCGTGCTTGACGAAGCTGAAGGCTATGCCTTTCTGCGTTCCCGGGCAGGCGATGCTGAAGCCGCACCGGACGACGCCGGACCGAAGCGCCCGCGCCTGATCGCCCGGCGCCCACTGACGTTTCCGGTCAGTTTGATATTGGCGCTGCTGCGCAAGAAGCTCGCCGAATTCGATGCCGGGGGCGGTGACACCCGCCTGGTGCTTTCGCGCGACGACATTGTCGAGATGGTCAGGGTATTCATGCCCGATGGCAGCAACGAGGTGAAGCTCATCGACCAGGTGGACACCCACCTGAACAAAATCATGGAACTGGGCTTTGTCCGCCGGCTCAAGCCGGCAACGGCGTCACAGCCTGCACAGGCTGCCGGCTACGAAGTCCGGCGGATTCTCAAGGCTTATGTAGACGCACAATGGCTCGCCGAGTTTGATGCGCGCCTGGGCGCCTACCGGGACCAGCTTGCAGCCGGCACAGGGGATGGTGGCGATGACTGATGTTGCAGATGCACAGCTGGATTTTTCCGGCGACGAAGGCTTGTCCGGGTTCCGGCTGCAGCGGCTGGAGGTCTACAACTGGGGTACTTTTGATGGCCGCGTCTGGACGCTTGAGCCGGATGGCCGCAACGCCTTGTTGACGGGCGATATCGGCTCGGGCAAGTCCACCCTGGTGGATGCAGTGACGACCCTGCTGGTGCCGTCGCACAGGGTGGCCTACAACAAGGCGGCCGGCGCCGAGAGCCGGGAGCGGACGCTGCGCTCCTACGTGCTGGGCCACTACAAGTCCGAGCGCAGTGAGGCGAGCGGAGCAGCCAGGCCGGTTGCATTGCGGGACCACAACAGCTATTGCGTGATTCTGGGTGTGTTCTACAACGCCGGCTACGACCAGACCGTTACCTTGGCCCAGGTGTTCTGGATGAAGGAGGCCAGCGGCCCGCCGGCGCGCATCTTTGTCGTGGCCGGGAGTGAGCTGTCCATCGCCGGGCATTTCGCGCAGTTTGGCTCCGACATTTCAGGCCTGCGCAAGAAGCTGCGCGCGCACGGCGCGGAAGTGCATGACAGCTTTCCGCCCTACGGCGCCCTGTTCCGCCGCCGTTTCGGCATTGGCAGCGAGCAGGCGCTGGAACTGTTTCACCAGACGGTGTCGATGAAATCGGTTGGCAACCTGACTGATTTTGTGCGCAGCCACATGCTGGAGCCGTTTGAGGTGGCGCCGCGCATCACCGCCTTGATCGCGCATTTCGATGACCTCAACCGTGCCCACGAGGCGGTGCTCAAGGCCCGGCGGCAGGTTGACGTGCTGGGCCCCCTGGTGGAGGACTGCTCGCGCCATGCCGGCCTGCTGCACCATGCCGAAGAGCTTCGCGCCATGCGTGACATGCTCAAGCGCTACTTTGCAGGCATCAAGCTGTCGCTGCTCGACAAGCGCATCACAGGCCTGGCGGAGCAACTGGAGCGCGAGGACGCCCAGATCCTGCGGCTGAACGGGCTGCGGGAAGCCCAGCGGGCCAATGAAGCGGGTCTGCGCCGCAGCATTGCCGACAGTGGCGGCGACCGGCTGGAGCAGCTGGAGTTGGCCATCAAGACCAACCAGCTGGAGTCGGAGCGCAGAAGAGCCAAGGCTGCCCGCTACAACCAGCTGGCGCAGTCGGTCGGCCTGCTGCAGATCGACTCGGACGCGGACTTCCGCGCGCAGCAGCAAAGCCTGGCGCCAATGAAGCAGTCCGCGCTGGACACAGAGGCGGCGCTGCAGAACCAGATCACCGATCAAAGCGTCGATCTGCGGCAGGGCAAGCTCGAACATGACGCACTTGCCAGCGAGATCGCCAGCCTCAAGGCCCGGCGCAGCAATATTCCGCACGACCAGATTGCCATGCGTGCCGCCTTGTGCGACGCGCTTGGGTTTGCAGAGTCGGCAATGCCCTTTGCGGGCGAACTGGTACAGGTACGTGATGAAGAGCGGGACTGGGAAGGGGCGGCTGAGCGGCTGATGCGAACGTTTGGCCTGTCGCTGCTGGTGCCCGACGCACTCTACGCAGACGTGGCGGACTGGGTCGACCGGACGCATCTGAAGGGCCGGCTGGTGTACTACCGCATTCGCAGCGCCGGCCGCAGCGAGGTGCCTGCTACCCATCGCGACTCATTGGCCCGCAAGGTCGCCATCAAGCCTGATTCAGCGTTCTACGACTGGCTGGAGCGCGAAGTCGCCCACCGATTCGATGTGGTCTGCTGCCAGACGCAGGAGCAGTTCCGGCGCGAAATCCGGGCCATCACCCGGGCCGGCCAGATCAAGGCGCCGGGCGAGCGCCATGAAAAAGACGACCGGCATGCCCTTCAAGACCGGTCCCGCTTCATCCTGGGCTGGACCAATACCGCCAAACTCGAAGCGCTGCGGGCCAAGGCGAAGAATCTGGAGCGGCGCCTGGGTGACGCGGCCAGCCTGATCGGGAAGCTGCAACAGGAGCAGAAGACCGTGAAAGGGCGGGTGGAGGCGCTGACGCTTCTGGCCGAGAACCTGGAGTTCCGCGACCTGGACTGGCAGTCGCTGGTGACGGAAATCGCGAGGCAGGAGCAGGAAAAGCACGAGCTGGAATCCGTGTCGGACGTGCTGAAAAGCCTCACTGCCAGCCTGGTAGAAGCCCAGAGTGAACTGGCAACTACGGACAAGGCCCTGACCGACAAGCTGGGCCAGCGCGGCCACACCAAGGCACGGCTGGAAGCGTCTGCAAGTCTTCGCGAACAGGCGCTTGAGCTGTGCGGCAGCACGGCCGAAGCAGAAGTGGACGGCCTGATCGTGAAGCTCGATGCTATGCGCGCAGTGGCGCTCGGCGACCAGCAGTTGACCATCGAATCCTGCGACAACCGGGAACGCGACATGCGGGACTGGCTGCAAAAGCAGCTTGATGCGGAGTTGAAGAAAATCGACCGCCTGCGTGACAGGATCATCGACGCCATGCGGTCTTACTGTTCGGAGTTTCCGCTGGATACGCAGGAGGTGGACGTTGCCATCGAGGCTGCGGCGGAATATGAGGCCATGCTGCGTTCGCTTGAGGCCGACGGATTGCCGCGCTTCCAGCAGCGATTCAAGGATCTGCTCAACGAGAACACCATCCGCGAGGTCGCCAACTTCCAGTCGCAGCTTGCGCGCGAGCGGGAAACCATCAAGGAGCGCATTGAGCGGATCAATGAATCCCTGACAAAGATTGACTACAACACCGGGCGCTTCATCGTGCTCGAAGCCCAGTTGACACCCGATGCCGATGTGCGGGATTTCCAGACCGAGCTGCGCGCCTGCACAGATGGCGCATTGACGGGCTCAGACGACAGCCAGTACTCCGAGGCAAAGTTCCTGCAGGTCAAACGCATCATCGAGCGCTTTCGCGGACGGGAAGGCCTGACCGAGCAGGACCGCCGCTGGACCGCGAAAGTCACGGATGTGCGCAGCTGGTTCCAGTTTGCCGCGAGCGAACGCTGGCGCGAGGATGGCCGCGAGCATGAGCATTACTCCGACTCCGGCGGAAAATCCGGCGGGCAAAAGGAAAAGCTCGCCTACACCATCCTTGCGGCCAGCCTGGCCTACCAGTTTGGGCTGGAGTGGGGCGAGACGCGGTCCCGTTCCTTCCGGTTTGTGGTGATCGACGAGGCCTTTGGCCGCGGTTCCGATGAATCTGCGCAATACGGCCTGCGGCTGTTTGCGCAGCTCAACCTGCAGTTGCTCATTGTCACGCCGCTGCAGAAGATCCACATCATCGAGCCGTTCGTGTCGAGTGTCGGGTTCGTGCACAACGAAGATGGCCGCGCGTCAAAATTGCGCAACCTGTCGATGGAGGAGTACCACGCCGAGAAGGCGAGGCTGGCCGCATGAACAAGCTGGCGGGCTGCGCGTGCATGCTTCAGGTGTGCCCATGAGCTGGACGAGCCCTGATGACTTGCGGGCGCAGTTGAACAGGCTTTGGGTTGGCGGCGAGTTATTGGCCGCATTGGCCGCAGGCACGGAAATGTTTCCCCGGCGGCTGAAGCTCAAGGGTCCGACGTCGGCCGAGATGGCCGGGCGTTTTGCCGACGTTCGCGCCTGGATCGCGCACCTGCGCGCCATGCCGCAGGTGCGCATCGAGATGCGCGAGTTCAGCCACAGGGTATTGGGGAACAACGCAGTACCTGAGGAGGCCTGGGTGGATACGCTCGACCAGGCGTTGACCATCCTGGGCAAACAGCAGGAAGCCAACCGGTTCAGGCGCCTTGTCAGCGTCACGCAGCAAGCCCAGCCGGCGCTCGTGGCCTGGCTTGCGAGGCGGCCGTTGCAGGCGCTGGGCCTGTGGCGTGAATGGTCACTATTGCTGGACGTTGTGACGTGGCTGCAGGCGCATCCGCGCCCCGGCATCTACCTGCGGCAGATGGACCTGCCAGGCGTTCACAGCAAGTTTGTGGAAGCCCACCGCGCCGTTCTGAGCGAGCTGCTGGAGATCGCATTGCCCCCGGGCGCCATTGATCGCTCCGTGTCTGGCGTGAGCCGGTTCGCGCAGCGCCATGGATTTCTTGACAAGCCCCTGCGCATCCGCTTCCGCATGCTGGACCAGGCGTGCAGGCTGCTTGCCGAAGGGTCGCGGGAGGACGTGACACTGGATGCTGAGAGCTTCGCCCTGCTCAAGCCGCGTGTGTCCAAAGTCTTCATCACCGAGAACGAGGTCAACTTTCTGGCCT
>CAZFKW010000035.1:0-15776 GCA_964519795.1 uncultured Ramlibacter sp.
TGGCAGATGCTCAATGAGTCCATCGACAAGCCGCTGCTCAACCGGGCCCTGCGCGGGACCTACCCCCCGGGCTCCACCTACAAGCCCTTCATGGCCATGGCGGCGCTGCAATCGGGCAAGCGCACGGCAGGCACGGTCATCAACGATGCCGGCTCCTGGAGCTTCGGCGGGCATGTCTTCCGCAGCCACGGAGACCATGGCCTGGGGGCGGTGGACATGTACACCAGCATCGTGAAATCGAGCAACGTGTACTACTACTCCCTGGCCAATGAGCTGGGGGTGGATGCGATGTACGACTTCATGAAGCCACTGGGCTTCGGCCAGCTGACCGGCATTGACATCCAGGGGGAGGTGCGCGGCGTGCTGCCCAGCCAGGCCTGGAAGAAGGCCTACTACAAACGCCCGGAGCAGCAGAAATGGTATGCCGGCGAGACCATCTCGCTGGGCATCGGCCAGGGTTACAACACCTTCACCATGCTGCAGCTGGCGCAGGCGACGGCCATCCTGGCCAACAATGGCGTCAAACACAAGCCGCAACTGGTGATTGCCACCCAGGACGCGATGACCCATGCGCGCTCGCCGGTGGCCCGGGCAGCCCCCGAGGACCTGGGCTACAAGCCCGAGAACGTGGCCATTGTGCGCCGCGCACTGGTCGGGGTGACGCAGGAGGGCACATCGGCAAGGGTGTTTGCGGGGGCCGGCTACCTGTCCGGCGGCAAGACCGGCACGGCCCAGGCGGTGACCATCGGGCAGAAGGAGAAATACAACTCCAGCAAACTGGAGGAGCACCAGCGTGACCATGCCCTGTACATGGCCTTCGCTCCTGCCGATGAGCCGAAGATGGCGCTTGCGGTGATCGTGGAGAACGCCGGGTTCGGGGCCGCCCATGCCGCACCGATTGCCCGGCGGGTGTTTGACTACTGGCTGATGAACCAGTATCCCAGCGAAGAAGACCTTGCTGCCGTGCGCAAGGGGCAGGCCGCGGCGCCGATTGGCAAACCGCGCGTGGCTGCCGATGTTGCCTGGCTGCCGAAGGCCCTGCTGCCGGCCGATGCGGCTGCCGAGTCAGGCGTGGCGCCTGCTTTGACCGTGATGCCCGTGGGCTCGCCTGTGCCGGCCGGGTCGGCGTCTGCGGCTGTCGCGGCCAATTGATCGGGGTCCCGGAGCGTCACTGCGGCGAAGTCCGCAAAAAACAAAAGGCGCCGTGTGACCGGCGCCTTTTAAAGATGCATCTCGAACGGATGCCTTGAAAATTGTGGTTCTGTGTTGATTCGTCTCCTCAGACCCTCGCTGTCTCGGGCACTGATGTCCGAAAGCGATTGGCAGGACTTTAAGGGACGCACCCGCTTAGTGCATTGGGGGTTTCCCGTGCCTGGCAGTCCATACAGTCCCGCCCCGCATGGATCGTCATTGATTGGCCTGCCATCAGATACCCCTGCGGCCATCGGTCATGCCCTGCCTCGGTGCATCGCCGCAGGAAACATTCTGGCATGAGTTATGCAGCCACCCGGGCTGTTGGGCCATTCAATAACAGGAAGTACACCATGTGGATCGCTGGACGACGGGTTGGAGTCATTGCCGGTTTGTGGCTGGGAGTGCAGTTTCCGCTGTGGGCGCAGGCACCCGCCGCACCGCCGGAGCCTGTCAGTTCCGCGGCTTCAGAGGCTGCAGCGCCGGCGGCCGCGCCCGCCGTTGCCGCCATAGCGGTGCCGGCAGCAGCGCCGCGGCCGCAGGCCGCTGCCAGCGCGCCTGCCGCGCCTCTTGTTCGTCCGGGACTGGCCGGGACTGACACGATCAGCGGCTCAGACACCGCCTGGGTCATGACGTCCACCGCGCTGGTGTTGCTGATGACGCTGCCCGGGATTGCCCTCTTCTATGCCGGCATGGTCCGCCGCAAGAGCGTCCTCAACACCATGGCCAGCGTTGTGGCCATTTGCGCCCTGGTGAGCCTGCTGTGGTTTGCCTTTGGCTATTCGTGGGCCTTTACGCCGGGCAGTGGCTTCATTGGCGGCACCGACCGGATGTGGTTCGCCGGCCTGGACTACGTCAAGGAAGCCGGCAAGGTGTCTGTAAGCCATATTGCGCCGAACATTCCCGAGTCGGTCTACTCGATGTTCCAGCTCACTTTCGCCATCATCACGGCAGCGCTCGTGGTTGGCGCTTTCGTCGAGCGCATGCGCTTTTCTGCGGTGCTGTGGTTCACCGCCCTGTGGACGCTGTTTGTCTATGCTCCCATTGCCCACTGGGTCTGGGAGCCGGGAGGCTGGCTGGCACAGATGGGTGCGCTGGATTTCGCAGGCGGCTCGGTGGTCCACATCAATGCCGGCATCTCCGGCCTCGTGTGCGCATACTTCCTCGGGCCGCGCCGCGGCTATGGCCGCGAGCCGTTCGAGCCCTACAACCTGGGCCTGACCATGGCCGGTGCCGGCCTCCTGTGGGTTGGCTGGTTCGGCTTCAATGCAGGTTCGGCGCTCGCGGCTGACGGGCGCGCCGGCCTGGCCATGGCGGTTACGCATATCGCCGCGTCGGCAGGCGCCGTTTCCTGGATGTTCGGCGAGTGGATCGTGCGTGGCCGGCCATCGCTGCTGGGCCTGTGCTCGGGCCTCGTGGCGGGCCTTGTGGCCATCACGCCGGCGGCAGGCTTCGTCACGCCGGGTTCCGCACTGATCATCGGCCTGGTGGCGGGTGTCGCCTGTTACTGGGGCGCCACCGGTCTGAAACGCCTGCTGCGCGCCGACGACTCGCTGGACGTGTTCGGGGTTCACGGTATCGGCGGTATTGTGGGTTGCCTGCTGACAGGTGTGTTTGCGAACAGCACAGTCTCCGGCGTGGAGGGCAGCATCGTGGTGCAGGCCATGAGCGCGGGCGTCGTCCTGATCTACAGCCTCTTTGCCACCGCGTTGCTGCTGTGGGTGACATTGATGATCACCGGCCTCAGGGTCGATGAACAATCCGAGCAAACGGGGCTTGACATTGCCCAGCACAGAGAGCGCCTGGGCGCCTGATGCAAGGTCCTTCACAGGAGACCACCATGCTGGCCAGTGAAAAAATCGCGATCGCTGCGCATTTGCATGTACTGCTGCGGCGCAAGACCGGGCGTGTGACTGATACCGAGTGGATGGCACAGAACCTGGAGTACGCGTCGGAGATTGTTCGCTATGCCCGGGTCAAGGCCATGGAAGACGGTCACCCCGACCTGGCTGAATGGGCGGGCAAGCTCGAACGCGCCATGGCTGAGCCCAACAAGGCAGTGGCCCGGCCGCTGGCCCAGGCCGCTGTGGAGGTGATCCGCCAGAACAATGCGGTCAATTCGCGCCCGGCCCCCTTCGCCGACAGCAAGGGTGCGATGCCTGCGTCGGAAGAAGCTGCCGAGTTCGGCCAGTCGGCCTTTGCCGAGTCTGGCTTTCTTGAATCCACCTTCGAGCCGGGAAAACCCCGCAAGGTGCGCGACCCCAACGCGCCGCGCTACGTCGGCGGGATCCGCTGAGCAGTGGTTGGAAGCCGGGGCGCAGTACCGAACCCCGGGCTCCGCCTCCCTGTTCCGGTACAGCTGCTTCAGTTGGCCGGCAAGTCCAGCCGTACCAGTGTTCCCCACGCACCGCTGTCGATGCTCAACAGGCCGCGCAGCCGCACGGCGCGCTGCGCCATGTTGCGCAGCCCGCGCCCGGGCTGCGCGCCCGCCGTGTGCTCGAAGCCGACGCCATCGTCCGCAATTTCAAGACGCAGGCCACCATCGTCCCTCACACGGACACTCACGCGAAGGCTCGTCGCGCGCGCGTGCTTGAGCGCGTTGGCAAATGCTTCCTGCACCACGCGCAGCATCTGCAGTACGGTGTCAGGCGCCATCGGTGCGGGCGTATCGGCGACCTGCCAGTCCAGGGTGATGCCTGTGGCCGACAGGCGTGGCTCCAGCCGGTAGCGCAGGTTGGCAAGCGCCGCCTGGAGCGACCTCTCGTCCGGGTCGAGCGAGTCGATCACCAGGCGCAGGTCATCAACGCATTCACGCAGCAGCAGGGCCGCGCGCGCCGCGTCCAGCTGGCCGCGCTCCAGCGAATGCAGTGTGTTGATGAGCTGGGAGCCGACGCCGTCATGCAGGTCGCGCATCAGGCGGTCGCGTTCGCCGACGATCACTGCCTCCCGTTCAAGCGCGCGCAGGCGCTCGTGGGTCAGCTCCAGTTCTTCGGTGCGTTCACGCACGCGGTGCTCCAGCTCGCTGTTCAGCCGGCGGACTTCGTCGAAGGTGCGGAAATAGCTGTCGGCAAGCGCATAGGTCAGCGCCGTGAGCAGCACCGGCGCCCCAAACGCCATCCGCGCAGCCGGTCCCCAGGGCAGCAGTTGCAGCGACACGGCCAGATCGGCCAGCCCGAGCAGCAGGGTCGCACACATCGCCGCAAGGACGACCCATGCACTGGTGTGGCCACGCCCGCCAGGGCTGCGCAGGTAGGCCAGCAGCACTGCGATGGGCGCCAGGCCCAGCACTGCACAAAAGAGGTACCAGGCAGTCCTCAACTCGCTGGCAAGCCGCTCGCCAAGGGCAAGGAACACCAGTGGAGCAAGCAGGCAGACCACCAATGCGGCACGCTCCAGGCCGGTGTGCCGCCGCCCCGTGAAGCGCAGGATGAACAGCAGCAGCAACACCAGGACGACGCCCAGGCTGCCGAGGATGAAGGCCTCCCACAGCCGCGTGGGGATGGCGGCGAACGACGTTGTGTAGTGGAAGTTGCGGATCGACCACAGCACTGCGAGCGCGGCGAAGTAGCCGTAGATTGTCTCCCCGGGCCGGCGCAGCCAGAGCAGGAACACCAGCAGGCCGGTGAAGATCAGGGCTATGTTGAGAGAGCGCGGCAGGGTGGCCCGCAGGAACAGGTCTTGAGCATGAAGGGGTTCCACCAGCGTGCGTGGACCGAGGGTGATGGGTCCCAGGCCGCCTCGAAGGTTGGTTGCCACGCGCAGGCGCAGCAGCAGGCGGTTGCCGGCCGGCACCAGCAACTGGGGCGCGATGGCATCGAGCTGCGGCATGCCCATCAGGCGCTGGAACTGACCTTGCATGCCTCCCGATCCACCCGTCTCCACGCCGTTGATGAAAAGCTGGTAGCTCGTGCCGACACTTGGCAGGTAAGCGCTCCAGGCCTGCAGTGGCTGGGTGCCGGCGTCGAACCGCGCTTCATACCAGCCGTAGCCGCTCTGGCCCGGGTTGGACTTCTGCCAGTTGTCGGGCAATGCCACCTGCCGCCAGCGCGGGTCCGCGGATGCAGGCGCGGCGTCCTCGTCGGACTTGATGAAGCGAACTGTGGAGATGCGGATCACTTCCGGCATGGCGCCGGCATCGGTCACCGGCTGCGCCACGGCCGGCCCCAACCCGGCCGCCAGAGCGAGGCAGGCGTACAACACGAATGCGAGCAAGCCGCGCAGAGCCTGGGTCACAGCGTGATCAGTCCGCGCTGCTGGGCGAGGTACACCGCGTGCTGGCGTGACCGCGCCTCCAGCTTGCGGTAGATGTTCTGCACATGGGTCTTCACGGTAAAGGGCGATATGAACAGTGCCGCGCCGATTTCCGGCAGGCTGTCACCACGGGCGATGCCCTGCAGGATGGTGAGCTCGCGCGCCGACAGGGGCGATGTGCCCGGCGCGGCGGCCGGAGGGGGGGCTGTGAAACGCTTGAGCAGGTGGCGGGCCAGCGACGGGCTGATCGGCGATTCACCAGCGCGCAAGGCGTGGATCGCGTCATTGAAGTCGCCCGAGCGGCTGTCTTTGAGCAGGTAGCCGGTGGCGCCGGCCTCAATGGCCTGCACCAGGTTGCGCTCGCCGCCAAACACGGACACCACCATGACCGCAGTGTGCGGGGTCGCGCTGCGGATGTGCCGGATGACGTCGAAGCCGCTGATGTCAGGCAGGCCCAGGTCCACCAGGGCGACATCCGGCAGCATGTTGGCGATCTGGCTGATCGCGGCCTGCCCCGTGGTGTATTCGGCCACGGGCACCAGGTCGGGATCCAGCGCCAGGTGGGCGCGGTATTGCTCGATATGCAGGGGATCGTCCTCGATCAGCGCGACAGTGGTCCGGATTCTGGCCATGACAGTCAGGATAGCAGCGCCAACGATGCCGGCCTGCTCCTTTAGGAGTAATCAGGGGATGGTGCGGGCGGCCGCGTCAAATATCCAGCGCGCAGCCTTCTCGGCGATCATCAGCGTCGGCGAGTTGGTATTGCCTGAGGTGATGGTCGGCATCACGCCTGCGTCCACGACGCGCAGGCCGGTCACGCCGCGCACCCTCAGCCGCGAATCCACAACGGCCGCCGGGTCGTCGCTGCGGCCCATTTTTGTCGTGCCGACGGGGTGAAAGATGGTGGTGGCAATGTCACCGGCCAGCCTGGCCAGTTCTTCGTCGCTCTGGAACTGCACGCCGGGCTTCCACTCCTGGGGCTTGAATTTTGCAAGCGCCGGCTGCGCCACGATGTTGCGCGTGACGCGCAGGGAGTCGGCTGCCACCTGGCGGTCTTCGGCTGTACTCAGGTAATTCGGGGCGATGGCTGGCGCATCTTCGCACCGGGGGCTGCGGATTCTCACTGTACCCCGGCTCGTGGGGTTGAGGTTGCACACGCTGGCCGTGAAGGCCGGGAAGCTGTGCAGCGGCTCGCCGAAGGCGTCCAGGCTGAGGGGCTGCACGTGGTACTCGATGTTTGGCCAGGGCATGTCGGGTGAGCTGCGGGTGAAGGCGCCCAGCTGCGACGGCGCCATGCTCATCGGGCCGGTGCGCTTGAGGGCATACTCCATGCCGATCTTTGCCTTGCCCCAGAGCGACGAGGCCATCATGTTGAGCGTGCTCGCGCCTTCGAGCTTGAACACGGCGCGGATCTGCAGGTGGTCCTGCAGGTTCGCGCCGACGCCCGGCAGGTCCACCGCAACAGGGATGCCATGTTGCTGCAGCAGGGCGCCCGGCCCGATGCCGGAGAGCTGCAGCAGCTGGGGGGAACCGATGCTGCCCGCGCACAGGATGACTTCACGCGTGGCCGAGGCGCTCACCTCCTTGCCGTTGACCCGCATTTGCACGCCGGTGCAGCGCAGGCTGCCATCGGGCTGGCGCTCCAGCGTGAGGCGGCTTACCTGCGCCGAGGTGCGCAGCTCGAAGTTGCGGCGGCCGTGGCAGGCGGTGCGCAGGAATGCCCGTGATGTATTCCAGCGAAAACCCTTTTTCTGGTTCACCTCGAAGTAACCCACACCCTCGTTGCTGCCCCGGTTGAAATCCTGCGTGGCCGGGATTCCCGCCTGCTGCGCCGCCGCCGCAAACGCGTCAAGAATGTCCCATCGCAGGCGCTGCTTCTCGATGCGCCATTCGCCACCCGCGCCTGTGTCGCGCAGGATCTGGCTGTACGGGTCAGCGTCGCCCCCCAGCAGCTCGGGGGTGGCATCGCGCGCGCCGTGGAACTCGTTTGCGCCCTTGTAGTGGTCTTCATGCAGCTTGAACCACGGCAGGGTGTTGTCCCAGGACCAGCTGCTGTCGCCCGTGAGCTGCGCCCACTGGTCGTAGTCGCGTGCCTGGCCGCGCATGTAGATCATGCCGTTGATGCTGGAGCAGCCGCCCAGCGTCTTGCCGCGCGGATAACGCAGGCTACGCCCGTTGAGGCCGGCATCAGGCTCGGTGCTGTAGAGCCAGTCCGTGCGCGGGTTGCCAATGCAGTAGAGGTAGCCCACCGGAATGTGGATCCAGTGATAGTCGTCCTTGCGCCCCGCTTCGACAAGCAGCACCCGCTTTGAAGGGTCAGCCGACAGCCGGTTGGCCAGCAGGCACCCCGCCGTCCCGCCGCCGATGATCACGTAGTCGTAGGTCGTTGTGTTCATGCCCAAGTCCGTTGAGGGGTTGTCTCCGTGGTAGCCGCGGAACCGGCTCCGCCGGGCCGCTGGCTGCGCCCCCCAGTGGGGGGAGCGGCCGAAGGCCGGACGGGGGGCGTCCTATTTCGCCGTTGGCATCACGAACTCCGCGCCCTTGCCGATGCTCTCGGGCCAGCGCTGCATGATGGACTTCTGCTTCGTATAAAAGCGCACGCCTTCTTCACCATAGGCATGCATGTCACCGAACAGGCTCTTCTTCCAGCCGCCAAAGCCATGCCAGGCCATGGGCACAGGAATCGGCACGTTGATGCCGACCATGCCAACCTGGATGCGGCGGCTGAATTCCCGGGCCACGTTGCCGTCACGGGTGAAGCAGCTCACGCCGTTGCCGAATTCGTGGGCATTGATCAGGTCCACCGCTTCCTTCAGGTCG
The DNA here is from genome assembly GCA_964519795.1 of uncultured Ramlibacter sp. Lineage (GTDB taxonomy): Bacteria > Pseudomonadota > Gammaproteobacteria > Burkholderiales > Burkholderiaceae_C > JACMQX01. The sequence goes on from CAZFKW010000035.1 coordinate 8,263, forward strand.
TGCACGCGCACGCAACCCAACACCGGGCCGAAGATCTCTTCCTTGTAGATCCGCATGTCAGGGGTCACGTGGTCAAACAGCGCGCCACCCAGCCAGAAGCCGTTGTCGCAGCCCTTGCCGGCGGACGCGCCCTTGAAGCCGCGGCCATCAACAACGAGCGAGGCGCCTTCCTTCACGCCCTGCTCGATGTAACCGGTGATGCGCGCATGCGCAGCGCTGGTGACGATGGGGCCCATCTCTGCGTCCAGATCCACACCGTTCCTGATCTTCAGCGTCTTTGCGCGTTCGGCCAGCATGGGCACGAGCTTGTCGGCCACATCGCCCACGAGCACCGCCACGCTGATGGCCATGCAGCGTTCGCCCGCCGAACCGTAGGCCGAACCGATCAGCGCGTCGACGGTCTGCTCCAGGTCCGCATCGGGCATGACCACCATGTGGTTCTTGGCGCCGCCCAGCGCCTGCACGCGCTTGCCGTGATGCGCGCCGGTTTCGTAGATGTAGTTGGCAATGGGCGTGGAGCCGACGAAGGACACGGCCTTCACATCCGGGTGTTCCAGCAGCGCATCGACCGCTTCCTTGTCGCCCTGGACAACGTTGAACACGCCGTCGGGCAAACCTGCCTGCTTGAGCAGGTCGGCCATCATCAGGCTGGCGCTCGGGTCAATCGGACTGGGCTTGAGCACAAAGCAGTTCCCGGCGGCAATGGCCACCGGATACATCCACATCGGCACCATGACCGGGAAGTTGAAGGGCGTGATGCCTGCCACCACACCCAGCGGCTGGCGCAGCGTCCAGTTGTCGATGCCGGTGGACACCTGGTCGGTGTAGTCGCCCTTGAGCAGCTGCGGGATGCCGCAGGAGAACTCGACGATGTCGATACCGCGTGTGACCTCACCCTGCGCGTCAGTGAAGACCTTGCCATGCTCGGCCGTGATGGCATGGGCCAGCGCGTCGCGGTGCTGGTTGAGCAATTCGAGGAACTTGAACATCACGCGGGCGCGGCGGATGGGCGGGGTGTCTGCCCAGGCGGGGAAGGCAGCCTGCGCGGAGGCCACAGCCGCCGCGACTTCCGCCTTGCTGGCCAGTGCGACCTGGCCGGTGACTGCGCCCGTGGCCGGGTTGTACACATCGGATCGGCGGCCGCCCTGGCCGGGCACGACGCGCCCGCCAATCCAGTGTTCGATGGAAGCTGTGCCTGCGGCGGGGGAGGTCTTGTCGGGTGCGTTCACGGTGTGTTCCTTGGGGCGTCGTTCAGGGGAGTCTGGAGTCTATGCCTCACGCGGGGCTTTGCAAAGAGCGAAAACCTGACTACATTGTTCGATTTGTTGAACAATGCAGTCAGCCGATGGCCGCCCCCGCAACCACGCCCGTTTTCTCCGACCTGCATCTGCTCACCGTGCTGGCGCAGACGCGCAGCTATACGCAGGCTGCCCGGCGCCTGCAGATCTCCAAGGCCTCGGTCAGCATGCGCATCGGCGAGCTGGAGCGGGCGGCCGGCGTTCCGCTGGTGCGCAGGACCACGCGGTCCGTCGTGTTGACCGAGGCGGCGCAGCAGCTGGTGGACGAAACCCAGGGCGCATTCACCCGCATCGAGCAGAGCTTTGCCGGCGTCAAGGACCTGGCGGGCACACCGCGCGGGCTGGTTCGCGTCACGGCGCCGGTGGCACTGGGCCGCCAGCATATAGCGCCGACGCTGGGTGCCTTCCTGCGCGAATACCCCGACATCCGGCTGGAGCTGGACCTGACGGACCGCTTCGTCAACCTGGCACAGGAAGGCTTTGACCTGGCCATCCGCCATGCGCATGCGCCGCCTGACACGCATGTGGCCTGGGTGCTGTGCGAGTCGCGCTCGGTGCTGGTGGCAAGCCCCGGCTACCTCAGGCAGCATGGCACGCCCGCGCATCCTTCGGAGCTGGCCGCACACCGCTGCGTGCTGTACCTGCGCGACACCGCCAACCAGAGCTGGTCGTTCACGCGCGAGGGCGTGCGGCGGACGGCGGAGCAGGTCATCGTCACGGTCAATGGCCCGCTCAGGGCCAACAACAGTGAGGTGTTGCGCGAGGCTGTGCTGGACGGTGTGGGTGTGGGGCTGCTGCCGGACTTCAGCGCCGCCGGGTACCTGGAGCCGCGCGGCCTCGTGCAGGTGCTGCCGAAATGGCGTCCCCAGGGATTTTTTGGCGAGCGGCTTTATGCCATCAGGCCCTGGGCGCCACAAGTGCCGCGTGCCGTGCAGTGCTTTGTCGATCACCTGCGCGCCAGCATGGCGAAAGGCTTTGCCTTGACGGTTTGACAGGGCAGCACGGCGCGTGACTGTGCGCGCTTCAATGCGCAATGCCGGGCGGCGTCCTTTGACGAAGCACCTGGGCGTGTCATCCTGGCGCCACACCCCGGGACCCCTGTTTCGGGGGTCCGTGCGCAGGGCCACACTTCTGCCGGCCCGCAGGCGGTACGATGCCACTTTCCCCCTACTTCTCCCGCCCCCCGTTTGCCCATGGAGCAATCCACCCCCCGCATCACCCGCAAGGACACTCCCGAAGGCCCGGACGTCGCTGTGCTGGGCCGGTGGACCGCTGCCGAGCTGACCGGGGACTCCGTCTGGCGCAAGGTCACCGGCAGCCTGGATCACGCGGGCAGGGGCGGGGAGCTTGGCTGGGACCTGCGTTCGGTCCAGCGGCTGGACCATATCGGGGCGCAGCTGCTGTGGAACCACTGGGGGCAGCAGTGGCCCAAACGCCTGCAGACCCTCCCCACGCAACGCGCCGTGCTGGATGAAGTGGCCAGGTTCACCATCTCACCGCCCCCGCCGAAGCGCGCGACGCTGCTGCAGACCTATCTAGCGCTGGGCGGCTTCATCATGGTGGTCCTTGACCACGGACGCGACATGTTGCGACTGATCGGGCAGTTGCTGCTCGACGTGATCCGGCTGGTCCGTGCGCCCCAGGACGGACCCTGGCGCGACTTTTCGGGGCACCTCTACCGGATCGGGGCAACTGCGCTGCCCATTACCGCCCTCGTGGGCTTCCTGATTGGCGTGGTGCTGGCCTACCTCACCTCGCAGCAGCTCAAGCAGTTTGGCGCTGACGCCTTCATCGTCAACATCCTGGGCATCTCGCTGATCCGCGAACTCGGACCGGTGCTGGCAGCCATCCTCATTGCGGGGCGGTCGGGGTCGGCCATCACGGCGCAGATCGGTGTGATGCGCGTCACGGAAGAGCTTGATGCCATGCGCGTCATGGGCATTCCGCCGGGCTTCCGGCTGGTCATGCCGCGCGCCATGGCGCTGGCCGTCGTGATGCCGCTGGTCAGTGTCTGGACAACGATTGCGGCCCTTGCGGGCGGCATGCTGGCCGCTGATCTTTCCATGGGCATCACGCCGGACTATTTCATGCAGGCCTTGCCCAAGGCGGTGGACATTGCCAACCTGTCGCTGGCCACAGGCAAGTCGGTGGTATTCGGCATCCTCATCGCGCTGATCGGCTGCCACTATGGCCTGCGCGTGAAGCCCAATACCGAAAGCCTGGGCGAAGGAACGACGGCGTCGGTAGTGACGTCCATCACCGTCGTGATCCTGGTGGACGCGCTCTTCGCTGTGGTCTTCAAGGACATCGGGATCTGACCATGCGCCACGAAGAACCGGTTTTCTCCGAAGACTCAATGCAGGAAGCGCCGCATGTGGTCGAAATCCAGAAGCTCTGGACCACATTCAGCACGCCCTCGGGCGACTTCACCGTGCACCGCGACCTGGACCTGGTCATTGACCGGGGAGAAGTCCTCTCGCTCGTCGGCGGCTCCGGCACCGGCAAGACAGTGCTGCTGCGGCAGATCCTGGGGCTTGAAACCCCCGCCAAAGGCACGATCAACGTGCTGGGCCAGCCCGTCGCGCAACTGGGCGCCAAAGGGGCGGCCAGCCGCGTCGGCATGCTGTTCCAGCACGGCGCGCTGTTCTCCGCCTTCAGTGTGCTGGAGAACATTGCCTTCCCGCTGCGGGAGTTGCGCTCGCTTCCGGCACCGCTCATCCGCGATGCTGCGCTGGTGAAACTGCAAATGGTCGGCCTGGGCCCGGAGCATGCCCACAAGATGCCGTCCGACCTGTCCGGCGGCATGGTCAAGCGCGTGGCGCTGGCGCGCGCCCTTATCATGGACCCGCCGCTGCTGCTGCTGGACGAGCCGACCGCCGGGCTGGACCCGGACAGCTCCGACGGTTTCTGCACGCTGCTGCGCTCGCTGCACCGCGAACTCGGCCTGACTGTTGTCATGGTCACGCACGACCTGGACACCTTGTTCGAGCTCAGCACGCGCGTGGCGGTGCTGGCCGACCAGAAAGTCATCGTCAGCGGGCCGGCCAAGGACGTCATTGCCTATCCGCACCCGTTCATTCACGATTTTTTCCTCGGCGAGCGCGGACAGCGTGCCATGGAACTCCTGCGCGAATACCCGTTCGCCGTCTAGAAAGCAAAGGACGCACATTATGGAAAACAAGGCCCATGCCCTCGCCGCCGGCGCGTTTGTGCTGGCAGTGGCCAGCCTGCTTGTGGCGCTCGCCGTCTGGCTCACCCGTGACAGCGGGGAGCGCAACCTCTACGAGATGAGCACCCGCGATGCGGTGAGCGGCCTGCAGTCACAGGCGGCAGTGCGGTTTCGCGGTGTGGACGTCGGCAAGGTGGTGTTCATCGGGTTTGACAGCAAGATTCCGGGCAACGTGCTGATCCGCATCTCTGTGGACAAGGGCACGCCGATCACCCGCAGCACCTTCGGCACCCTGGGTTTCCAGGGCGTGACCGGCCTGTCCTTTGTGCAGCTGGACGACACCGGAACCGACATGGTGGCCCTGGTGCCCGACGACGCCAACCCGCCGCGCATACCGCTGCAGCCGGGGCTGCTGGCCAAGCTGACGGCGCAGGGCGAGAAGATCATGACCCAGGTCGAGCAGGCCACAACCCGCATCAACACCCTGCTGGCCGACGAGAACCAGAAGGCGCTGATCGGCGCCGTGACGCAGCTGGGCGATGCCGCTGGCAGCGTCAACAAGCTGGCGGTGCGACTGGACAGCACGGTCGAGAAGCGCCTGGACCCGATGGTCAGCGACATCGGGAAGACGCTGGCGTCGGTCAGGACAGCGGCGGACGAAGTGGGCACCACAGCCGACAATTTCAACAAGACGGTGGACCGGCTCAATTCAAAGGACGGGCCGCTGGACCGCCTGGCCGAGGGCGCCGAAACACTGTCGCATGCCGCAGAAACCTTTGGCGCTGCCACGCTGCCGCGCGTCAACCGCGTCACGGAAGACACGGCGCGCGCCATGCGGCGCCTGAGCCGTACCGTGAACGGCATCAACGACAACCCGCAATCACTCATATTCGGCAATGGCAATCCCCAGCCCGGACCGGGCGAGGAAGGCTTTACGGCACCGGGAGCGGCAAAATGACTGTCATGAATGCAAACCTCACACCGGCCCGGAGCCTCCGCCTTGCGCTGGGCCTGGCCGCATTGGCGCTGGCCGGCTGCAATGCGTTGCCGGACAAGCCTACGCGTCCTGCCGCTTACGATTTCGGCCCCGGAGTCATCGCCCCCCAGGCCACCAACCGGATTGCGCCGCTGCCTCCATTGGCGCTGGCCGATATCGAGTCGCCCAACTCGCTCGATGGCAGCGCGATGTACTACCGGCTGGGATATGTGGACGCACAGCAGCTGCGTCCCTATGCCCAGGCCCGATGGAGCATGTCGCCGGCGCAACTGGTGACGCAGCAGGTGCGCGAGACGCTGGGCCAGCGCCGTGCATTGCTGGTGGCAGGCGAAGGCCCGGCGGTCAACCGCACCGGCGGCAAGCTGCCGCATGTGCTCAAGCTGGAGCTGGAAGAGTTCAGCCAGCTGTTCGACTCGCCCACCAGCAGTGTTGGCCTGATCCGTCTGCGCGCAACACTGGTTGAGGTCACGACCGCCGGTGAAAGCCTGCTCGCCCAGCGCAGCATCGTGGTGCGCCGTCCCGCCGCCACGGCCGATGCCCCCGGTGGTGCACGGGCGCTGGCAGAGGCCACACGTGCCGCCGTTGACGAGATCGCGCAGTGGCTGCAACAGGTCCCCTGAACCTGCAGTCGATGACATGACCACGGATCCGAGCCCCATCGAGAGAAAGCTCCTGGATGCCGGCCTGGAGCTGGTGGGCAGCTGCGCCAACCTGCTGGACCGCGGGCCTCAGCTGCTGCGCAGCGCCGCGTTGCTGGAGGACTTCAGGCCGGAGGAGGTCTCGGCGCTGGGAGCCGCCATGTTGCTCATCCGCGCGCAGCCAGGCCAGACGTTGATTGCCGAGGGCGAGACCGGCGACTGGATGCTCCTGCTGCTCAGCGGCACCGTGGATGTGACGCGGCGCAGCCCTGGTGGTGAAGTCTCTCGCCTGGCGGTCATCCGCCAGGGCGCGGCCATCGGCGAGATGTCCATGCTCGACGGCGAGCTGAGGGCCGCGACCTGCGTGGCACTGGAAGCTGTGGAGGCCGGCGTGCTCACGCGCGGCGCCATCGGGCAGCTGATCCGCGAGCAGCCGGCGGTGGGCGCCAAGCTGCTGGTCAAGATCACGCAGCTGCTGGCGCAGCGCCTGCGCAACACCAGCAACCAGCTGGTCAAGGCACTGCAAAAATAGCGTGGAGCCCGTATGACCCGCGCAATCGTTCAGCGCGCCAGGATGGGAAACAGCTTGCCCAGCCCGTCGGCCATGACCTCGACCGCCAGTGCGGCAAGGATGAGGCCCATGAGCCGGGTCATCACGTTGATCCCGGTCTTGCCAAGCACGCGCGCAATCGGGTTGGCCAACAGGAAGCACAGCGCCGTGGCAAGGCCAATGACCACACCGTAGCCTACGAGCGTGGCAATTTCGTAGAAATCTCTTGCCTTGTCCGCGTAGATCACCACGGTTGACATGGTGGCCGGTCCGGTGAGTAGCGGGATGGTCAAGGGCACGACGGCAATGCTGGCGCCCATGGCCGCCTTCTCCGCACCTTCTTCCATTTCATTGGTCTGCGCTTTTGCCTCCGCAGGCTGGGCGTTGAGCATGTTGAGCGCACTGGTCAGCAGCAGCATGCCGCCGCCGACCTGAAAGCTTGCCAGCGAGATGCTGAAAAACTCCAGGATCTGCAGGCCCATCAAGGCGCTGACGGCAATCACCACAAATGCCGTAAAGGACGAAATCCAGATGGTGCGCCGGCGGTGCGCAGGCGAGAATCCCTGTGTGTAGTGGATGAAGAAGGGAACAATGGCAAAGGGGTTGACGATGGCCAGCAAGGTGATGAGGGGCTTGAGATCCATGGCTCACTCCTGCGGGGTTCTGCCGGAAAATCCCGCAGCGGCCATTCAGCGGCCCCCGGATACGTCAAGCAGCGACATGGTGGTGTAGCTCGCCTCGTCAGACAGCAGCCAGATGATGGCGTCGGCCACCTCCTGCGCTGTACCGCCGCGTTGCATCGGCACCTGGTGCTGCAGGTCTTTCACGCGGTTGGGCAGGCCGCCCGATGCATGGATGTCAG
>CAZFKW010000036.1:0-1846 GCA_964519795.1 uncultured Ramlibacter sp.
CAGCCCCATGAAGCTGCAGGACCCGATGAAGACGGTCAAGGCGCTGGTGGGCGACACGGTTCTCAAGGCCGACCGCTGCTGCGGCGAGTCCGGCACGCTCGGCGTCACGCGGCCGGACATCTCCACACAGGTCCGATTCCGCAAGGAGGAAGAGCTGGACAGGGATGCGCAACAGCTGCGCCAGCTCGGAGGTGTGTCGCCAAAGGACAACATCAAGATCCTGACCAGCTGCCCGAGCTGCCTGCAGGGCCTGACCCGCTACGGCAACGACCTGCAGAACGGCCTTCTGGAGGCCGACTACATCGTGGTCGAGATGGCCAACCAGATCCTCGGCGAAAGCTGGATGCCCGACTACATCGAGGCAGCCAACGCTGGCGGGATCGAGAGGGTGCTGGTCTAGGCACTGCGGGATTGCAGGCGTCCGGCGCAGGCGCCCACCGGTTCAAAAGGCGGCGGTTCGTGAAATTCTCACGCTACATGACGCCTGCCCATCCGCACCCCCGCAGATGCGGGCTATGCCAACAGCATGAAAACGCCTAAAGTAAGCCATTAGTCCGGAAAACGTCAGTAACTCAGGTAAGCAGGCGTTGTCACGCCTACTTGTGCCGGGCGTTTTCCGGATCGCCTGCATGCAGGCCGCCAGTTTCAGGAGGTTTCGCGATGATTGCCCCAGAGATACCCAACATGCATGCGCGGTCCGCACTGGTCGGACTGTGCCTGCTGCTCCTGGCCGGCGCAGCCCAGGCGCAGGCGGCCGGCGAGGTGGAATTCTCCCGCGGTGTCGGCTTCGCGCAGACGCCAGGGCAGGTGCCCCGCACATTGGGCAAGGGACTGCCCCTGCACGACGTCTGACGGCGCATCGGCCATCATCAAGCTGGAAGACGGCACGCGAATGACCGTGCGGCCCAATTCCGAGATCATCCTGCAGCAGTACAAGTTCGCACAAAACGCCCCCGACAACAGTTTTGTAATGCAGTTGCTTCGGGGCGGCATGCGCGCCGTGACCGGGCTCATAGCCAAGTCGTCCCCCAATGCCGCCCGCATCCAGACCAATACCGCCACCATCGGCATACGCGGGACCGATTTCGATGCGCGGATCTGCGCCAGGGATTGCGGCGCCGAATCGTCCAGAATCCAGGAGCGTACGCGCCCGAATGCCGTGCAGGCCAGCGCGAAGGTCGTGTCGGCGCAAGGCGTGCTTGAGGCCGTGGACGGTGGTGGAACCCGGCGGCGGCTCGTCGACGGCGGCAGCGTCTACCCCGGCGACCTGGTTGAAACGGCAACCGGCACCAAAGCCGTGCTCGCATTCCGCGACGACAGCCGCGTCACGCTGGGCGGCTCCACGCGCTTTCGTGTCGACAATTTTGTCTTTGACGACAAAAACCCGGCTGAAGGCCGGTTCCTCGTCTCCCTGCTGCGCGGCTCCGTGCGGGCGCTCACCGGCCTGATCGGCAAGGCCAACACCCGCAACGTCGGGTTTGCGACGGCCACTGCCACCATCGGAATCCGTGGCACTGGCGTGGACCTTGACTGCGGTGATGACGGCTGCAGTTTCTTCACCTGGCTGGGCTCGATCGTGGTCACGCCCAACGGCCAGACTGCGCTGGATGCGCTGATGGCAGGGCAGGGGCTTTTTGTCGGCCCGACGGGCATCCGGCCACTCACCGGCCCGACCTTGCAGGACCTGCAGCGGCCCGACGGCGTACCGGTTGACACGAAACAGTTGTTTTCAGGCAACGATGTCAGCGAAGACCAGGAGGGCTTGTTCGTCTTTGTGCGTGACGGGCACATCGAGATCGCCACCACGCGCGAAATCCTGCACCTTGGCAAAGGCGAAGCGGGCTTT
>CAZFKW010000036.1:1856-10696 GCA_964519795.1 uncultured Ramlibacter sp.
GCGGCACGGCGCGGCCCAACCAGATTCCCAAGTTCCTCGATTTCGACAAGCTGCCATTGCCGGACAGCCGCAACCCCTTGCTCGCCAGCATTCTGGGTGAGAGCGGCATCACTGGCAATCAGTGCAAGTAAGGGCCGTTCGCCCCCTGTTCAGGGCGTGACAAGGCTCTGGCGGTGATGTAACAATGCGTTTGAATCAGGCGCGTCATGAGCAAGAGAAGCGGGTCCACAGTATGAATCCTGGGTTTGACACAGCATTGCAGCGGCAGGGTTTCGCAGGCCGCGCACATGTCGTTGCGGCGGCGGTCCTGTTGAGCCTGGCGAGCTCCCCGGGCCTGGCCCAGGCGCCTGCTGCCACGCCCATGCCGGCTTCGTCCACGCCGACCTTTGCCATCAAGGGTTTCAAGATCACGGGCGACAACCCGCTTGGCGACGGCGACACCACGCGCGTACTGGCCCCTTTCCTGCGCGCCGATGCGACCATTGATACCCTGCAGAAGGCCACCCAGGCACTGGAGACCGTCCTGCGGGAAAAAGGCTTCGGGCTGCACCGGGTCGCCCTGCCGCCGCAGGAAGTGGGTGACACCGTCACGCTGACCATCGTCCGGTTCGCCATTGGCAAGGTCAGCACCGAAGGCCGCACCACCCTTGACGAGGCCAACATCCGGCGCAGTGTTCCGGAACTGCGTGAAGGCGGCACGCCCAATTTCAGAACGCTAGCCGTCCAGACTGCCATTGCCAACGAGAACCAGGGCAAACAGATCCAGGTGTCGCTCAGGGAGTCAGAGGAGCCGGACAAGATTGACGCGAACATCGTCGTCAAGGAGAGCAAACCGTGGAACTTCTCGATCAGCGCGAGCAACACGGGTTCATCAGCGACGGGTCGTGACCGGCTGACCTTTGCAGGCGGGCACTCCAACCTGTTCAACCGCGACCAGCAGTTTGTAGGCGCCTACACTACTTCGCTTGAGCGCATGAGCGATGTCAGGCAACTCGGCCTGAACTACCGAATCCCGCTGTATGCACTGGGTGGCGTGATCGGAGCCAGCTACACGCACTCCGACGTCGTGGGCAATTTCGGCGCCTTCAGCAGCACTGGCGCCGGCCATACCTTCGGCATCAACTACACGCACTACCTGCCGCCGGATGGAGGATACCGGGGTTACTTCACTGTGGGCCTGGACGACAAGGTCTTTGACGTCACCCAGATCAATGGCGTCCCTGTCCCCGGCCAGACCAGCCGCCGCAGCCGCCCTGTCTCCATCGGCTACAACGCCCGCATGGAGTCGGACGCCTCCTTCTGGAGCTACAACGTCGAGTTCGCCGCCAATACCGGCAGCGGCTCGAACAACAGCCTGGCGTCCTACCAGACTGAGGATCCGCGCATCACGACATCTTACTGGAAGGCAGTGCGTGGCGGCGCCAGCTACGTGTCCGGCTTTGCGGGCAAATGGCTGTGGAGCGTGCGTGGCCAGGCGCAGTACAGCCCTGATGCACTCATCTCGGGCGAGCAGTTCGGCCTGGGCGGTGCATCTTCGGTGCGCGGCACCGGGGAGCGCCCCATCTCCGGTGACAAGGGCTTGTTCACTTCCATCGAAATTACGACGCCCGAAGTTGCCACCGGACTTCGCTTCCTTGGCTTCGTGGACGCCGGCTGGCTGGGCAACAAGAACCCGAACGGTACGACCAAGCCTTCGAGCGACAGGCTCGGCAGCCTGGGCCTGGGTCTGCGCTACAGCTCTACAGGCTTTGCCGTATCGGCCGACTATGGCCGTATCATCAAGGGCAGCGTCGTTCCGTTGGCGGTCAACTCCAGTTCGCCGCAAAAGGGTGACGACAAGATTCACCTCAACCTGTCCATCCGCTTCTAGGTTTGCGGCGGCAGGATCGTCCAAAGGCAGTCCATGGCAGGTTTGCAGGCAGGCGCGCCCACGCCCGAGGCATTGACACTTCACGGCCAGTCCAGGGTTCTCGAGGTGGCGTTCTCTGATGGCGCCAGCTTCCGCATCCCGTTCGAGCTGATGCGGGTCTACTCACCATCGGCAGAAGTGCAAGGGCATGGTCCGGGGCAGGAGGTCCTGCAGACGGGCAAGCGCGGGATAGACATCGTGTCGCTGGAGCCGGTCGGCAACTATGCGGTGCAACCGGGCTTTTCTGACGGGCACGACTCCGGAATCTTTTCGTGGGACTACCTTTACTTCCTTGGTTCGCAACAGGACAGTCTGTGGGCAGACTACACCGAGCGGCTCGCGGCGGCCGGCGTTGATCGCGATGCGCCGATGATCGACAAGGCCGCCAAAGGCTGCAGCAGTCATTGAAGCGCACGCTGCGGGTTCATCCCCCCGCAATTGCCCACCTTGCGCATCGGGCGAGCCGGTTCTGGTGGGGTTTTCATCAAAATCACGACAGATTCCCCGATCTGGTGCAGGGTTGTGACCAGGGGCGAACCGCTTCGGCCCTAGCATTCGAAGGATGACGACAACCCACTTTGGATTCCAGACCGTCGACGAGGCAGACAAGGCGCGCCGTGTAAAGGGTGTGTTTGACTCGGTCGCACCGAAGTACGACGTCATGAACGACCTGATGTCGATGGGCCTGCACCGCGCCTGGAAAGCCTATACGGTCATGGTGGCCAATGTGCGCGAAGGCTCGCAGGTTCTGGATATCGCCGGCGGCACGGGCGACCTCGCCCTGGCGTTTGCCAAAAAGGTGGGCAGCACCGGACGCGTTGTCCATACCGACATCAACGAAGCCATGCTCCGTACCGGCCGCGACCGCCTGCTGGACGCCGGCGTGGCTCTGCCCACCATGGTGTGCGACGCTGAAAAGCTCCCCTTCCCTGACAACCATTTCGACGTCGTCAGCGTGGCCTTCGGCCTGCGCAACATGACCGACAAGGACGCAGCGCTGCGCGAGATGAACCGTGTGCTCAAGCCAGGCGGCAGGCTGCTGGTGCTTGAATTCTCGAAAGTGGCGCGCCCCCTGGCCAGGGCGTACGACTGGTACTCCTTCAACGTGCTGCCAAAGCTGGGTGCGCTGGTTGCCGGCGACGACTCAAGCTATCGCTACCTTGCCGAGTCCATTCGCATGCATCCGGGGCAGGAAGAACTCAAGGCGATGATGAAGAAAGACGGTTTTGGTCATGTGGACTATCACAACCTCACCGGCGGTGTTGTGGCCTTGCATGTTGCAATCAAGTGTTGATGGGGTTGGCAAGACAAGTTGAATTCTGGAGATGACATGAACATGAAATTCCTTTCCGTATTGCTCGTGGGCGTCCTGGCCCTGGGCAGCCTTGATGCCGAGGCCCGCCGGCTGGGCGGCGGTTCGTCGTTTGGCAAGCAATCGGGCAATATCACCAAGCGCGACGCTGCGCCTGCGCAGCCCGCCCCAGGCAACAGCGCCCAGAATGCCAACACTGCGGCAGCCAAGCCTGCTGCCGCACCCGGCGCGGCTGCGGCAGCGGCGCCAAAGCGTCCATGGGGTGCCATGCTTGGCGGTCTTGCAGCCGGGCTCGGACTCGCATGGCTGGCCAGTTCGCTCGGGCTTGGCGAGGCATTTGGCCAGTTCCTGCTGATCGCGCTCCTGGCAATGGTTGTAATGGTCGTCGTGGGCATGATCATGCGCGCGCGCAAGCGGCCAGTGCAGCAGGCCGGCGGGCCTTTTGCGTTCCAGGGTGCTGCGGCAGGCGGCAATGCCTACCCGACGGCCGCAATGCCGCGCGAGTACAGCCCTGACCACGTCGGCAACGATGCGTCGGCGCGCCCCTGGGAGCGCAACAGCATGGCTTTTGATGCGTCGAAAGTCCAGGGCGGAGCTTCCTCCGGCTCGATGATCGGCTCGGCACTTGCGGGCTCGCAGTCCTGGGGCATTCCCGACGGCTTCGATACACAGGGTTTCCTTGGCGCTGCCAAGCGCAACTTCGTGACGCTGCAGGATGCGTGGGATCGTGCGGACATCGCGATGCTGCGCTCCATGATGACTGACGGCATGCTCTCCGAGATCCAGACCCAGCTGTCCGAGCGCGAGAACCACACGGCCGGGCAGCCCAACAAGACCGATGTCGTCATGCTGGATGCACAGATGCTGGGTATCGAGGACCTGGGCGATGCCTACATGGCCAGCGTCGAATTCTCCGGCATGATCCGTGAGGAGCCGTCCTCGGGTCCGAGCCCGTTCCGCGAAGTCTGGAACATGACCAAGCCAACCAGCGGCAAAGGTGGCTGGCTGGTGGCCGGCGTACAGGCATTGCAATAGGACGCCCCCCGAAGCGGCGCAAAGCGCCGCCCGGCACCGGCGCCAGAGGCGGCGGCTCTTCGAGGCCGTCCAAGCCTGCGCAGGCAGGCTTGGAGCCGCGGCCTCTCAGCCCCCGCTGGGGGGCGAAGCCAGTGGCCCGGCGAAGCCGGTTCCACGGCTCCTTGGCATTGATGCTTCGGCTCGCCCGGCAGCTCGGTAATGCCGGTTCTCGCGCATCGCCGAATTGCTCTTTTCTTCCCACCGTCTTCAGGAATAATGGGGCATGGCAACACAGTCCCCTTTTCCTTTTCTGGACGGCATCGCTGACAAGCTTGCCGCCAGCCTGCAACCCCCTGACTGGTTCGTTGACGAGGTCCAGCGCCGCATGGTGCTGTTCCTCAACCACGTGCTGATGCAGGAGCCGGAGGCCCAGACGAGACTGGCGCGGCAGAAAGGCCGCATCGTGCAGGCCCGCTGGCGATCGTTCGAGATCAAGGTCGAGTCCACGCCAGCCGGCCTGCTCGACATTGCACCCGCCGCCTCAAAACCCGACCTGCTGCTTACCGTCACTGAAGACTCGCCATTCGGGCTGGCGCAGGCGGCTGTACGCGGTGACAAGCCGGCGGTGCGCATCGAGGGCGACGTCCAGCTCGCTGCGGAGATCAACTGGCTGGTAGACAACGTCCGCTGGGACATCGAGGAAGACCTGTCGCGCGTGATCGGCGACGCACCTGCCCATGCACTGGGCGAGACCGGCCGCCGCATGGCCCAGGCATTGCGCCAGTTCGTGGGCTCGCGCACCCCGCCCGGGTTTGCGGGGACGGGCACATGACGCGACTGTCCCGGGGCGTCTTCATCGTCTGGGTGGTCTGGCGGTATGGACTGGACGAGCTGGTGCTGACCAGCCATGGCTCAAGTCCCTTGCGCGCATCCTGTCGGTGGGTCGTACCCTGGATACCCCGCGGGGGGTGCGCTTGCGCCTGGCACTTGAACGACTGGGCCCCATTTTCGTGAAGTTCGGCCAGGTGCTGTCCACCAGGCGCGACCTCATGCCGGCGGATATTGCAGACGAGCTGGCCCGCTTGCAGGATCATGTCCCCCCTTTCGATTCCGCCATCGCGGTGGCGTCCATCGAGCGCGCGTTCCGCCGGCCGGTCGGCGAGATTTTTGCCAGCTTTGACCGTGAGCCCGTGGCCAGCGCGTCGATTGCCCAGGTGCACTTCGCCATTCTCAGGGACCGCAGCGGCCTTGAACGTGAGGTGGCTGTCAAGGTGCTGCGGCCCGGCATGCGACCCGCCATCGAGAAAGACCTGGGCCTGATGCGCATGATGGCCGGCTGGGTCGAAAGCCTGTCTGCCGACGGCAAGCGGCTCAAGCCGCGTGAGGTGGTGGCCGAGTTTGACAAATACCTGCATGACGAGCTCGACCTGGTGCGCGAAGCGGCCAGTGCCGCCCAACTGCGCCGCAACATGGCCGGCCTGGACCTGGTCCTGATTCCGGAGATGTTCTGGGACTTCTGCACCTCCGACGTCATCGTCATGGAGCGCATGAAGGGCGTTCCCATCAACCAGATCGAGCGGCTGCGCGAAGCGGGCGTGGACATTCCGCGATTGGCGCGTGATGGCGTCACCATCTTCTTCACCCAGGTGTTCCGCGATGGGTTCTTTCATGCCGACATGCATCCGGGCAATATCCAGGTGAGCCTTGAGCCCGGCACTTTCGGGCGCTACATCTCGCTTGACTTCGGCATCATCGGCACACTGACCGAACACGACAAGGAATACCTGGCGCAGAATTTCACGGCTTTCTTCAGGCGCGACTACAAGCGGGTGGCGCAGTTGCACATCGAGTCGGGCTGGGTGCCGCCCGGAACCCGGGTGGACGAACTCGAGGCCGCGGTGCGCACGGTCTGCGAACCGTACTTTGACCGCCCCCTCAGGGAGATCTCGTTGGGCATGGTGCTGCTGCGCCTGTTCCAGACGTCACGACGCTTCCATGTGGAGATACAGCCGCAGCTGGTACTGCTGCAAAAGACCCTGCTGAACATCGAGGGACTTGGGCGTCAGCTGGACCCGGACCTGGACCTGTGGAACACGGCCAAGCCGTTTCTCGAAAAATGGATGGTCGAACAGATCGGCCCGCAAAAGCTTCTGGAAGAACTCAAGGCTGAAGCGCCGCGCTATGCCAAGCTGCTGCCACACCTGCCCAGGCTGCTGCACGACTACATGCAGCAGCGCCCCTCGGACTATCGTCGGGACCTCAAGGATCTGCTGGCCGAGCAGAAGCGCACCAACAAGCTGATCCAGGGCATCGTGTATGGCGGCATCGGATTTGCTTTGGGGTTGATCGCCATGCAGTTCCTGGTGCGGGTGCAGCTCTGGTAAGCCTTGACCGCATACGGTCAGACCTTAGAATTCCGGCTCCGAGGAGATTGAAGCGATGAGTTCACTGATTGTCTTTGTCGTGGCCTACCTGGCCGTCACCATTGCCATTGGTCTTGCCGCAGCGCGCCGCGTGCATTCTTCGCGCGACTACATGATCGCCGGGCGCAGCCTGCCCCTGTACATGAACGTGGCAACGGTGTTCGCGACCTGGTTTGGTGCGGAGACCGTGCTGTCCGTCTCGGCCACGTTTGCCAAGGACGGTCTTTCAGGCGTGCCGGGAGACCCGTTTGGCGCATCCCTTTGCCTGGTGCTTGCAGCGCTGCTGTTTGCCCGGCTGTTCTACCGGATGAACCTCCTCACCATCGGGGATTTCTACAAGCAGCGCTATGGAAAGATGGTCGAGGTCATCACGAGCCTTGCCATTGTGGGGTCGTACCTGGGCTGGACTTCTGCGCAGATGACCGCGCTGGGCCTGATCATCCATGTGCTGTCCGGTGGTGCAGTCGCCCTGAACCAGGCCATCCTGATCGGTGCCGCCGTGGTGCTTGTGTACACCATCTTTGGCGGGATGTGGTCCATCGCGTTTACCGACCTCTTCCAGACGGTTGTGATCATTCTCGGGTTGTCTCTTGTTGCATTGCTTGTCAGCGACATGGCCGGGGGTGTCACCAAGGTGGTGTCCCAGGCGGCGGCCGACGGCAAGCTCAACATGTTCCCCTCGGACAGCGCCGGCTGGTGGGCCATGGCCGGGGCTTTCTTCGCCTTTGCATTCGGCTCCATCCCGCAGCAGGACGTTTTCCAGCGCATGACCAGCGCCAAGGACGAGAAGACGGCGGTGCGCGGCACCGTGATCGGGGCGTCGGTCTACTTCCTCTTTGCCTTCGTGCCGATCTTCATTGCGTACGCGGCCATCGTCACCGACCCGTCCATTGCCAAGCTGTTTGACGCAGAAGATTCCCGTGAGATCCAGCGCATCCTCCCGGACCTTGTGCTTGGCAAGATGCCGCTGTGGGCGCAGGTCATGTTCTTTGGCGCGCTGCTGTCGGCCATCCTGTCCACGGCGAGCGGCGCGTTGCTGGCGCCTACCTCACTGTTCACCGAGAACGTGCTCAAGCCCTTCGTTCCCCACATGAGCGACCGGCAGTTCCTGCTGACATTGCGCATCATCCTTGTGACCTTCACGGCGATTGCGCTGCTGTTTGCGCTCAACAGCACGAGCACGATGTACGAAATGGTGCAGAACGCCTACAACGTCACCCTCGCGGGCGCCTTCGTCCCGCTGGTGGCGGGAGCCTACTGGAAGAAGGCGACGACGCAGGGGGCGCTGTTTTCCTCGTTGGGCGGCATCGCAGCGTGGCTGGTGGCCCAGAACGTTGCCGCAGAGGCACTGGTGCCTCCCAACCTGGTCGGCCTGTTTGCCTCGATCGTCCTGATGGCGCTGGGCTCGCTGGCGCCGCAGGTGATCCGCAATCAGGGGCACGCTATCCCCCGCACCTGACTGGGTCCGGGTATCAGGCGGGGAGATGCGGCGCGGGCCGTACCCCCCGCCCTATAATTGAAGGCTTTGCGATTTCCGCTTCCCAACCTTCAACGCCATGCCAATCTACGCTTACAAGTGCGAGTCCTGTGGCCAGTCCAGGGACGTACTGCAAAAAATTACCGACCCCCTGCTGACGGTGTGCCCGTTCTGCAGCAAGCCCACGTTCGTCAAGCAGGTCACCGCTGCCGGCTTCCAGCTCAAGGGCTCGGGCTGGTACGCCACTGATTTCAAGGGCGGGGGCAGCGCTGCCCCCGCCCCGGTCGGAGCGGGTGCCGAGGGCAAGACCGATGGTGATGCAGGAGGCAATGCCGGCAGCAAGGCTGCAGAAAGCACCGGCTCGAAAGAGCCGGGCACGGCCAAGCCTGCCGACGCGCCTGCCAAAGCAGCCGATTCCGCTCCCACTGCGGCGTCCGGGCCGCGCGAACGGATCGGCTGAATCACATGATGGCTGCGCTGCGCAAATGGCTGTTGTCAGGCCTGCTGGTCATTGTGCCGGTGGCCATCACCGTCTGGGTGCTCCAGTGGTTCATCAGCACCCTTGACCAGACGCTGCTCATCCTGCCCGCCAGCTGGCAGCCCGACAAGCTCATCGGCTTCCACATTCCCGGCTTCGGCGTACTGCTGGCGCTCGGGGTCCTTCTTGTGGTGGGAGCCACGGCGAGCAACTTCTTCGGCCGCAAG
>CAZFKW010000036.1:10706-11485 GCA_964519795.1 uncultured Ramlibacter sp.
TGTGGTCCGCTCCATCTACTCGGGTGTCAAGCAGGTCTCCGACACCCTGTTCTCCGACTCCGGCAATGCCTTTCGCAAGGCAGTGCTGGTGCAGTGGCCCCGCGAAGGCATGTGGACCATCGCGTTCGTGACCGGCGTTCCCGGTGGCGACACCGCCAACTACCTCCCGCCGGACGAATACATCACCGTCTATGTGCCCACCACACCCAACCCGACGGGCGGATACTTCGTCATGGCGCGGCGCAGCGAATGCATCGAGCTGCGCATGAGTGTGGACGAGGCACTCAAGTACATCATTTCCATGGGCGTTGTCGTGCCCATTGGCCACCCCACCCCGGTCGTCAGGCCGGAAATCCTGCAGGGCGCCGATCGGCGCGAACAATGACTATGGCTATGCGTTCTCACTACTGCGGTCTCGTGACCGAAGCCCTGATGGGCCAGACTGTTTCCCTTTGCGGCTGGGTCAACCGCAGGCGCGACCACGGCGGCGTGATCTTTGTGGACCTGCGTGACCGCGAGGGCTATGTCCAGGTGGTCTGCGACCCCGACCGCGCCGAAATGTTTGCAGCCGCCGAAGGCCTGCGCAACGAGTTCTGCATCCAGGTGAAGGGCATTGTGCGTGCTCGCCCCGAAGGCACGACGAACGACAGTCTCAAGAGCGCCAGGATCGAGATCCTGGTGAGGTCGACCTTCTGGTTGCGGGCGAGCACCAAGAGGAGGTCGAGCGGCCCCTCGAAGCCGTCGACATCGACGACGAGGGACGGCTCGCCGGACGGCGC
>CAZFKW010000036.1:11495-15587 GCA_964519795.1 uncultured Ramlibacter sp.
CCACGAGCTGGTGGTGCTCAACCCGTCTGTCACGCCCCCATTCCAGCTGGACGACGACAACCTCTCGGAAACCACCCGCCTCACGCACCGCGTGCTGGACCTGCGCCGCCCGTACATGCAGAACAACCTGATGCTGCGCTACCGCGTGTCCATGGAAGTGCGCAAGTTCCTCGATGCCAACGGCTTCATTGACATCGAGACACCGATGCTTGGCAAGTCCACACCTGAAGGCGCGCGCGACTACCTGGTGCCCAGCCGCGTCCACGACGGCTGCTTCTTCGCGCTGCCGCAATCGCCCCAGCTGTTCAAGCAGCTCCTGATGGTCGCGGGCTTTGACCGTTACTACCAGATCACCAAGTGCTTCCGCGATGAAGACCTGCGCGCCGACCGCCAGCCCGAGTTCACCCAGATCGATATCGAGACATCCTTCCTCGGCGAGCAGGACATCCGCGACCTGTTCCAGGGCATGATCAAGACTGTGTTCCAGAACACGCTGGGCGTTGACCTGGGCGAGTTCCCCGTTATGGCCTATCACGACGCGATGCGCAAGTACGGCTCGGACAAGCCCGATCTGCGGGTGAAGCTTGAATTCACCGAGCTTACCGACGTGATGGGTGATGTGGATTTCAAGGTGTTCTCCGCCCCCGCCACCATGAAGGGCGGCCGCGTGGTCGCCCTGCGCGTTCCCAAGGGCGCAGAAATGCCGCGTAGCGAGATCGACGCCTACACCGAGTTCGTCAAGATCTACGGCGCCAAGGGCCTGGCCTGGATCAAGGTCAACGAAGCGGCCAAGGGCCGCGACGGTTTGCAGAGCCCCATTGTGAAGAACCTTCATGACAAGGCTGTTGCTGAAGTCCTGGCCCGTACCGGCGCGCAGGATGGTGACATCATCTTCTTCGGCGCCGACAAGGAAAAAATCGTCAACGACGCGATTGGCGCCCTGCGCGTGAAGATCGGCCACAGTGCATCAGGCAGGAAGAACGGCCTGTTCGAAGCCGGTTGGCGCCCGATGTGGGTGGTGGACTTCCCGATGTTCGAGTTTGATGAGGGCGATCAGCGCTACACCGCCGTGCACCACCCGTTCACTGCGCCCAAGGATGGCCACGAAGACTGGATGGCCACGGCGCCCGAGAAGTGCATCGCCAAAGGCTACGACATGGTCCTCAACGGCTGGGAAATCGGCGGCGGCTCGGTGCGGATCCACAGGGCCGACGTGCAGCAGAAGGTGTTCGATGCGCTCAAGATCAGCCCCGAGGATGCCCAGCACAAGTTCGGCTTCCTGCTGGACGCGCTGCAGTACGGTGCCCCCCCGCATGGCGGCCTGGCCTTTGGCCTGGACCGCATCATCACGCTCATGACCGGCGCAGAGTCCATCCGTGACGTCATTGCCTTCCCCAAGACCCAGCGCGCCCAGGACCTGCTGACCCAGGCTCCTGCGCCGGTGGAGGAAAAGCAGCTGCGCGAACTGCACATCCGGCTGCGCAACAAGGACCTGGCCAAGGCAGCTTGAGCCTTGTCCGGGTACCTGGAGATGAGGGGCGCCTTGGGAGCGCCCTTTTTTCTGGCTAACATGGCCTGATGCCCGCAAAGTCGCCCAAGATCCCCGAGTCGGTGCTGGTCGTCATCCACAACCCGGCACTCGAGGTGCTGATGATCCGGCGGGCCGATGCATCCGCGTACTGGCAGTGCGTCACCGGGGCCAAGGATTTTCCCGACGAGCCCTTCGACGCTACCGCCGCACGGGAGGTGTTCGAGGAAACCGGCATTGACTGCCGTCCCGGCACGCCTCTGGCCACCAGCCTGCGCGACTGGGGCATCGAGAACATCTATGATATCTACCCCCGCTGGCAGCACCGCTACGCGCCGGGCGTGACGCGCAACACCGAGCATGTTTTTGGCCTGCGTGTTCCCGAAGGAATCGCAGTGACCCTGAATGTGCGCGAACACACAGAATACTGCTGGTTGCCACATCGTGCCGCCGCTGACCTGTGTTTTTCTCCCTCGAACGCCGAAGCCATCCTGTTGCTGCCACAATTTGCGGCATGAGCACCATCCTGCGCGTCGCCACGTACAACATCCACAAAGGGGTGCAGGGCATGGGGCCGGTCCGGCGGCTCGAAATCCATAATCTGGGCCATGCCGTCGAGCAACTGGATGCCGACATCGTCTGCCTGCAGGAAGTTCGCAAGCTGCACCGCCGGGAAGAGCAGTACTTCACCCGCTGGCCCGAACTGCCGCAGGCCGAGTTCCTCGCGCCCGAGGGCTACCACTCCGTGTACCAGACCAATGCGGTGACGCGGCACGGCGAGCATGGCAACGCGCTGCTCTCGCGCTGGGACGTGATCTCGCACAAGCACGAAGACATGTCCGACCACCGCTTCGAGCAGCGCGGCCTGCTGCATGTGCATGTGAATGCGCATGAAGTCCCGATCCACGTCATCGTGCTCCACCTCGGCCTGATTGCGTCGGGGCGTCTGCGCCAGGTTGAACAACTGGGACGCTATATCGAGCGCGAAGTGCCCAAGGGCGAGCCCATTGTCGTGGCCGGCGACCTGAACGATTGGGGCTGCAAGCTGCGCAAGCACATGAATGCCATCGGGCTGAAGGACTTCCAGGGGGACCGGTGTCTCACCTATCCGGCGCGGCTTCCCCTGGGGCAGCTTGACTTTGTTTACGGGCGCGGCCTGAAGCCGGTCGGCGTGGAAGTTCCACGTGGACGCATCTGGTGGCGCATGTCCGACCATCTGCCGCTCATTGCGGAGTTCGAGTACTGACGTGGCGCCGCTGCCGCCAGGCCACGATGTGCGCTTGCTGCGCGGCAGCCGCGAGTATTTCGGGGCGCTGATCGGGGCGATGGATTCCGCACAGGCAAGGGTCCGGCTGGAAACCTACATTTTTGATTTCACCGGAAGCGGCGCAGAGGTGGCCGAGGCCCTCGTCCGAACGGCCAGGCGCGGTGTTCAGGTCATGCTCGTCGTGGATGGTTACGGAACAGGCATGCTCCCGGACGCATGGCGACGACGTTTTGACGACGCAGGCGTGGAGTGGCGCATCTACCGCTTGCCGGGGCGCCTGGGCCTGCTCGTGCCCAGCTCCTGGCGGCGCCTCCACCGCAAGCTGTGCGTGGTGGACGGCGAGCTGGCCTTCTGTGGCGGCATCAACATCCTTGATGACTTCCATGACCCGAACCACGGCGCGCTGGAACATCCCCGCTTTGACTTTGCCGTGCAGGCCACCGGATCGCTGGTATCCGAAGTGGAAGATGCGATGAACCAGGTCTGGCTGAGCCTGCAGGGCGTGCGCCGCATGAAGCAGGGAGACATACCGGGTGCGCTTCGCTCCTTGCGCGACGGCGTGAAGCAGGCCGTCGCCCGCTCTGCGGGCGGGCGGGCGTCGCGTCCCGGCACCCGCGCTGCGCTGGTGCTGCGCGACAACCTGCGCAACCGTACCCGCATCGAGAAGAGCTACCGGCAGGCCATTGGTTCGGCGCACCGGGAGGTCATCATTGCGAATGCCTACTTTGTACCCGGCAACAAGCTGCGCAAGTCCCTGGTCAATGCCGCGAGGCGGGGCGTGCGGGTGCAGTTGCTGCTGCAGGGGCGGTACGAATATTTCATGCAATATTACGCCGCGCGGCCGGTATACGACGCACTGCTTCGCGCCGGTGTGGAAATCCATGAGTATTCCGCAAGCTTCCTTCATGCCAAGGTCGCCGTGGTCGATGGTCACTGGGCAACGGTCGGCTCCTCGAATCTGGACCCGCTGAGCCTGCTGCTCGCGCGCGAGGCCAATGTTGCGGTTGAGGATGAGGTTTTTGCCGCGCAGCTGCGCGACACCCTGCTCCATGCCATCGCGCACGAAGGAACGATGATGGACCCCGCCGTGTATGCAGCGCGACCGCGCATGGAGCGATTCAAGGAGCATGTTGCGCTTGCGCTCATGCGGCTTGCCCTTTTCATTCAAGGCAAGCGGTACTGACGCCTCCGTCCGGCCTTCGGCCGCTCCTGTGCCGGGCATGGGGCGGGGTTGGTGGCCCGTCCTGACCCCGTCGAAGGGCGGTTCCACGGCTTCCCGGCACAGGCCCTGGTGTGC
>CAZFKW010000037.1:0-10349 GCA_964519795.1 uncultured Ramlibacter sp.
GCCTCGATACCGCTCACGCCGTCAGCCGCGCTCGTCACCTGGTAGCCGTTGCGCTCCAGCAGGAAGGTGACGAGGTAGCGGTTCTGCTCGTTGTCCTCAATCATCAGGATGGCGGGCTTCATGGGATCTCCGGTTTGTCTGTGGGTCCGGCTTGTGCGGGTGGCCTGGGGGGCTCAAGGGGCAATGTGACGGTGAACTCGCTGCCGCCGGCCCATTCGCTGGCGGCCGAAATGGTGCCGCCCATCAGCGCGACAAGCCGGCGGCAGATGGCCAGGCCCAGGCCTGTGCCTTCGTGCTCGCGGGCCAGGCCGCTGTCAAGCTGGCGAAACGGCTGGAACAGGTGGTCAAGGTCTTCACGCCGGATGCCGATGCCGGTGTCCACCACCCGCATGGCCACCGCGGAGCGGGCCGCGACTGCGCCGCCAGGGGCATCAGGGGCGGTGGCAGAGTCCGGCATGGCCACGGCCTCGACCGTCAGCATCACGCTGCCACGCTCGGTGAACTTGATTGCGTTGTTGAGCAGGTTGATCAGCACCTGCTCAACCCTGCGCCGGTCGCTCACCATGGAGGGGGGTGCGCCGTCGACACGGGCATCCAGGAGCAGCCCCTTTTTCTCCGCCAGCGGCCGCACCAGCCCGAGCACATGGTCGATGGACTTGCGCAGGTCGAACGGTTCGCAGCGCACTTCAAGCTGCCCGGCCTCGATCTTGGACAGGTCCAGCACATCATTGATGAGGTCCAGCAGGTGCCGGGCACTGGCGCGCACCATGCCGAGCTGGTGGCTCTGCTCGGGCAGCAGCGGGCCCGCCATGCCTTGCAGCAGGATACCGGTGAAGCCGATGATGGAGTTCATGGGCGTGCGCAACTCGTGCGACATGGTGGCAAGAAAAGCTGACTTGATCCTGTCAGCGGCTTCGGCGCGCAGGACCGCCTCCTGCAGCTCCACTGTGCGCTCGGCCACCTTCTGCTCAAGCGTGTCGTTGAGTTCTCGCAATGCCTCTTCGGCCTGCTTGCGGGCCGAGATGTCCATGCCCACGCCCACCAGGCAATTCATGCCGTCAAACTCGACACGTTTACCGGTAAAGAAATACGGCGTTGCAGTGCCGTCCCGCGACAGGAAAGGCGCCTCGATGGACGACTCGCCCACAGCAAACACCTCGGCAATGCGTTCGGACAGCGGCCGCTGGTCAGCGCTGCTGAAAAACTGCAGCGGGTTCATGCGCGAGATTTCTTCGGCGCTGTAGCCCGACACCTTCTCGAAATTGTCGTTCCAGCGCAGGAACTGCCCTTGTTCGTTGTAGAAATACAGGATGCCCGGCATGCTGTCGATCATGACCTTTGAAAACTGCATCTCCCGCTTTGCCAGGGCCTCCGCACGCGCGCGCTCACCGGCTTCCGCGTTGAACCGCAGCATGGCGCCCTCGTTGGCCTTCAGCCTCGCATAGCCCGCTTCAATGGTGCTGAATGCCCCGAGCATCAGGAGGAGAAGCATCACCGAGGTGAAAACCACAAAGGCAACGCCCTTGTACACGCTCCACTGCAGGAACTGCTGGGGGTCCGGGACCAGCGCGGCAAGCGCCGTATCCGAGAAATAAATCCACAGGGCTGCAAACACGGCATAGACCAGCGTGATGACCCAGGCCCTGGAGCGCAGGCGCGCGCCAATACCGGGGCGGGAGGGTGAAGTCGGCATGTGCGTGTCCCGGCTCGTGTGTCGGTGGCGATCAGCCGGCGCCCAGCACCAGCCGCAACTTGCGCGCGAGTTCGTCGCGCCGGTAGGGCTTGGAGAGGAGGTGCGCGCCGGGGTCCAGCCGCCCGTGGTGAACGATGGCATTGTCTGTATAGCCGGAGGTGTACAGCACCTTGAGGCCGGGACGCAGCTTCAGCGCGGCATCTGCCAGCTCGCGGCCGCTCATGCCCGGCATGACCACGTCGGTGAACAGCAAGTCGATGGGTGCATCGCTGCCTATGATTTCCAGCGCCTGCGCGCCATTGCCGGCCTGCATGACCTGGTATCCCAGCGAGACGAGCTGGTCGTGGGCAAAGCGCCTTACCAGCTCGTCGTCCTCCACCAGCAGGACTGCTTCAAGGCCGCCTGCAACCGGGGCGCTCGCCCGGGCCAGGTCTTCGGCTGCCGCATCAATCGGCGCGCGGGGCAGATAGAGCTTGACGGTGGTGCCCTGCCCTGGCTCCGAGTAGATGTTCACATGCCCGCCCGACTGCTTGACGAAGCCGTAGATCATGGCCAGGCCCAGCCCCGTGCCCTTGCCCGGCTCCTTGGTGGTGAAGAAAGGCTCGAACACCCGCTCCATGTGCTCGGCTGAGATGCCGCAGCCGCTGTCAGTCACGGCCAGCATCACATACTGGCCGGGCTGCACCTCCGAGTAACGGTCGGCATAGGTCTGGCTCAGGTACATGTTGGCCGTCTCGATGGTCAGCCGCCCGCCCTCGGGCATGGCATCACGCGCATTCAGGCACAGGTTGAGCAACGCGTTGTCCAGCTGGGCGGGGTCGATCAGCGCCGGCCACAAGCCGGCACCGCGGGTGAACTCGATCTGGATGTGCTCGCCCAGCGTGCGGCGCAGCATTGCGTCCATGTCCGCCACGAGGCGGTTGATATCCACCACCTTGGGCTCAAGTGCCTGCTTGCGGGCGAAAGCCAGCAGCCGTTGCGTGAGCCCGGCGCCGCGCTGCGCGGCGCCGGCCATCATGTCGGCAAGGGCCTTGAGCCGGGGCTGGCCGGCAAGCTGCTCGCTGAGGACGTCGGCATTCCCCAGGATGACCGTGAGCAGGTTGTTGAAGTCATGCGCCACACCGCCCGTGAGCTGGCCCAGCGACTC
Organism: uncultured Ramlibacter sp.; assembly: GCA_964519795.1. GTDB lineage: Bacteria > Pseudomonadota > Gammaproteobacteria > Burkholderiales > Burkholderiaceae_C > JACMQX01. Next base: position 2,841 of record CAZFKW010000037.1, read on the forward strand.
CAGCTGCTGCGAGCGGCGCAGCTGCTCGACCAGCACCTTGCGCTCGGAGACATCGCGGAAATAGACGGCCAGGCCATCGGCTGAAGGATAGGCCCGCACCTCGAACCACTTGCCCAGGAGCGGGTAGTATTCTTCGAACGACACGGTGACGCACTCTGACAGCGCGCGCTCATAATTGCGCTGGAACGCCGAGCCCTCCAGGCCTTCAAACACATCCCAGATGACCCGGCCGATCATCTCGTGCCGCTTGCGCAGCACAAGCCGCTCCATCTCCGTGTTGACAAACACAAACCGCCAGTCCCGGTCCAGCGTATAGAAACCGTCAGAGATGCTCTCCAGGGTCCCTTCGAGCCGCTCGGACAGCATTCGTGCGTGCTGCCGGTTGACAATTCCCCGCCGTGCCTGGACGAATGCGGCACCCACAAGCGCGGACGCCAGCAGGCCCATCAGCATGATGGCCAGCGGCAGGAGTGAGCGGGTCCGCTTCAGGTAGCTCTGCTGCGGCCAGACCGTCACAGTCCATGGCTGCCCCAACGCATCAAACTGAGCGACCTCCTGGGGCACAAAGGCAGGCAGCGATGCCGGCCTCTCCTGCCCTGCCAGAAGCGCGTGACCGTCACGCACCGAAACGCCAAAGTCAGCCAGAGCGAGGTCACCGGTGGATGCCAGTATCTCGTCGGCCCTCACGCTGGTGGTGAAATAACCCACCAGCTTTTCATTCGCATGGACAGGAACCACATAGGCAATGCCAAGGCCGCCGGAGCGCAGATCGATGGCAGGTGTCAGTCGCACAGTCTTGCGCCGCTCGGCATCGCGGTAGACATCAATGCGGCCATCGTCCGTCCCCAGGGAGGTGCCGATGAGCTGCTGGCGCCCGTCACGGGCCACACGCCACCTGATGATGTAGTCAGCGTCGGCATACACCACGGCGATCAGCTCGGGAAAGTCCCGCAGTATCAGCCTCGCCTCCTGCTCCCATTGCGCCTGTGTGGGCGCGCCATAGATGCTCCAGCGCTCCGCAAAGCGCTGCAGGGCGCTGCCGCGGATAGAAAGGCGCGAGGTCAGGCTCTGGGTGAAGGCGGCGGTCGCCAGCGAAGTATCGCGCGCGCGCTCACGCCACTCCCGCCGCTCCAGGTTTTGCCACATCACAAAGGCCAGACCTGCCAGCAGCATGGCGCTCCATGCCGCATAACGTTCCACGCGCTGTGCATCGTCTTTCGGCCCGGACGTGGGCGTGACCAGGATGATCGGCGCATTGAGGGCCAGGATCAGGGCCACTGTCTGTGGTGCGATCTCGGTCAGGGTCACCGTGCCGGCAGGCGCACCGGTCGCAAGCTGCTCCAGCAAGGCCTGGACTGCCGCCGCAACAGATACGCCGGCCAGCGCCTGGATCCAGAACGCCGGGAACGGCTGACGCGTGCGCAACGTCATCATCACGATGGCAATGGCCGACAGCAGGAGTGCAAAAGCCGTTGCCGGCGCCATGCGGCCCGGCGTGACCGTGCGGTCGGCAATGCCGGGTTTCAGGAACAGCTGGTCCAGGCCCAGATCCACGCCTGCAAGGTACTGTGCAAAGGTGGCGGAAACCAGCAGGCCGCAGGCGCCGGCAAGAGCGCGCGCCCAGGTCCGGTTCCCGCGCATCGCCAGCAGCAATGAGGCACCGGCGAGCAACAGGCCCAGTGCGGTGTTGAACTGGATCGGCACCATGCCCGGCGCCAGCTGCACGGCCCGGAATCCCCCGGCGAACCATGACACCATCGTCAGGGCCGCAGCGGCAACCACGAGCCATGCCAGCACTTTTGCCGGCAGGTCCAGCGGGCGCGGCCCCTCAGTCATGGGAGTCATTTCCGGCCTGGCCCGGTGCCAGGGCCGCCAGCGCCTGCCTGAGTTCGGCCAGGCGTGGCGGCTTGGACAGGAACTGATCGACATGCACGGAGCGATCCGCGCCGCCGTCAGCGCCGCGGCCCCAGCCAGTCAGCATGACCACCGGTGTGTGGGGCGCGGATTCCTTGACTGCACGCGCCACTGCGTGGCCGTCGACGATGGGCATGCCCAAGTCCGTGATGACAAGATCGTGGGGATGTCCGCCCTGGACGGCCTGGGCGAAGGTATCAACCCCGGCCTGCCCGCCTTCAGCCGCGCAGACCTCATGTCCGTCGATCTCCAGCATGCCGGTCAGCGAGCGCAGGATCATCGGGTCGTCGTCCACCAGCAGGATGCGCAGGGCTTTGGGCAGCTTCGCGGCGGCATCCGGGGTGCCAATAGCGCCCGCGCCTTGCGCCGGAGCCGGAGCCGGAGCCGGAGCCGGCACGGCCACTGAAGGAAACACCAGGCGCACCGTGGTGCCGCGGCCCGGCGCGCTTTCAAGCGCGAACTCGCCGTGGTGGCGCTGCATCGTGCCATACACCATGGACAGGCCCAGGCCCGTGCCGCGCTCGCCCTTGGTGCTGAAAAACGGCTCCATGCAGCGGCTGCGGGTCAGCTCGTCCATGCCGGTGCCTGTGTCGCTGACCTCCACCACCAGCTGGCCTGCCCCACCCCTGCCTTCGCCGGCGCGCGTGCGCACCGTGATGTGCCCGCCGGCAGGCATGGCGTCCACGGCGTTGTAGATCAGGTTGACCAGCGCCTCGCGGACATCGCGCTCCGCAGCGGGCACGCCCGGCAGGCCATCCGCCAGGACCGTCTCCACATTGATCGTGACGCCGCCCTCGTGCGGCATGTCGTGCCAGCGCGTGCGGGTCAGGTCGACGACCTGTGCCACCACGGAGTTGATGTCCAGTTCGGTGCGCTGTGCCTGCGCTTCGCGGGGCCGGTAGAACTCGCGCATGCGCGCAACAGTCTTGGCCACGTCGTCAATCGCGCCCTGGATGGTCAGCAGGTGTGCCCGGCCGCGCTCGCTCAGGCCGGGCTCGTTCTCCAGCAGCGACTCGGTGTAGAGGGCGACGGGCGAGATGGCATTGTTGATGTCGTGCGCGATGCCGCCGGCCATCTGCCCGAGCGCCCGCAAGCGCTCCTTCTCCATGAGGACCTGCTGGTTGCGCTGGAGTTCATCAAACGCCCTTTGCAGCGCACCATGCAGCTGCGCCTGCTGGGAGGCCAGCGCCACATGCTCACCCAACTGGCGCAGGAACTGGCCCTCTGCAGGCGTGAAAGCACCGGCCTGCGCCCTGGCCACCACAAGCATGCCGTACACGGTGCTTTCGGCCTGCAGCGGCGCCATGACAGCACTGAAGAGCGCCTGCTCCGCCAGCATGCGCGGCAGGGGTTCTTCCACCCGCCGCGTGTCAGGCACCAATACCAGCTCGCCACCCAGGCAGCGTGCAAGACTCTCCTGTCCGCCCGGCACATCCGCGCCTGGTGCAAGGCCCATGCGTTCTGCCAGGGAGAACCCCGCAGCCCCGGTACAGCGCACGGCCAGCCTGCGCGAACCGGCTTCCTGCTGGGCAATCGCCACGAAATCCGCCGGCAACTGCGTCTGCACGCTGTTGCAGACGATCTGGAAGACGCTGGCGACATCCAGCCGGGCGCTGATGGCCCGGGTGATCTGGTGCAGCAGTTCCATGCGCTGGAGCTGCTCGCGGAGGCGGGACTCCTCCTCAACCGGGCCGTGCGGCGTCATTCGCTTGTGCTCCCGTCAAGCCCTCTCCGCCCGGCAGGGTGAACGAGAACTGCGCGCCCTCACCGGGCCAGGCCTCGGCCCGCACGGTACCGCCATGTCGTTCGATGATTCTCTGCACATTGGCCAGCCCCATGCCCGTTCCCTCGAAGTCCTCGATGCGGTGCAGCCGCTCGAAGGGCTGGAACAGGCGCGACGCCTGGTCCTGGTCAAAACCCACCCCGTTGTCGCGGATGCGGATCTCGTACCCCTGCGGCACCTTATGCGCCTGCACGCTGATACGGGCCACCTCACGCGGCCGCGTGTACTTGAGCGCGTTGCCCAGCAGGTTCACAAACACCTGCTGCATCAGCGACGCGTCCACATGCACCTGCGGCAGAGGGCCCATGTCCCACTCCACGGTCCGGCCGTGCGCGTCGGACTCCAGCGTACGGCGGGCCTGCTCGACCACATCACCCAGGGCAACGGGCCTCGCATTCACCGGGCTTGCACCCAGGCGCGCAAAGGCCAGCATGTCCTTGATCAGCAGGTCACCACGCATGCTGGCATCGACAATCCGCTGCAGGTAATTGCGCTCTTTGTCGTCAAGCTTGCTGGCGGTGTGGCGCTTGAGCAGCGTGGCAAAGCCCTGTGTCACCCGCATGACGGATTGAAGGTCGTGCGCAATGCGCGCGGCAAAATTGTCCAGGTCGCGGTTGGCAGACTGCAGCTGGGCGTTGTACTGCGTGACCTGCCTGAGCAGTCCTGCATTGGCGACGCGCAAGCTGCGGATCTCGACGGCACGGGCCAGCACAGGCCGCATCTCGCTCATGCGGAACGGCTTGAGGATGTAGTCCACCACACCCGCCTTCATGGCTTCGACAGCGCTGTCCACGCTGCCGTGGCCCGTCATCAGGATGGCCACCAGGTCAGGGTCCAGGGTTGTGGCCTGCCGCACAAACTCGATCCCGTCGAGCTCGGGCATCTGCAGGTCGCTCAGCAGCAGGTCAAACGACTGGCCGCCGAGTACCTCAAGCGCCAGGCGCGGGCCTTCGCAGCCCGTGACCTCATGGCCGGCGTCCCGCAACAGGGTACACAGCGCATCAAGCTGCGGCTTTTCATCATCGACGATCAGCAAGCGCGGCAATTATTGACCCCGGATGAGAGGCGACCAGAAATACGAATAGCGTGTCCCAATATAGGCTGATTTGTCAATCCCGGATATAGGGAAACAACTACCGGGAAAGAGATGTCAGAGTCATCCCCTGCGGCAGATTCTATGGCAGCAACCTCAATGAAAGTCCCGGCTTTTTGCCGCCTGCTGCGCCAGGCGCCCGAGCAGGGGAGTCAAGTCCTTCAGCCCCTTTGCCACCAGGTGACGCACTTCGCCCCCACTGTCCTCGTCACGCTGCCACACGCCGTACACGGCCAGCAGGCGCGACTTGAGCAGTTCGTCGCGCTGCGCTTCACGCAGCGACTTCCATACGATCACATTGACCTGTCCGGTTTCGTCTTCCAGCGTCACAAAGACAACACCCTTGGCCGTGCCGGGCTGCTGGCGCATGGTGACCAGGCCGCAGGCCCGCACCAGGCGTCCGCCAGGCAGGTCACGCAGCTCGCCTGCCGTCAGCAGCTTCATGCGCGCAAGGCGCGGCCGCAACAGGGCCAGCGGGTGGCGGCGCAGCGTGAGGTTCATGGAAGCGTAGTCAAAGACGATTTCTTCGCCCTCGGGCGCCTTGGGCAGCGCCAGAGGGGTTTCATTGACCGGGGCATCACGCAGCAGCGCGGGCGCGCGGTGCCGGGCCGTGGCGTCCCAGACCTGCTGGCGGCGGTGGCCTGACAGCGACATCAGTGCGTCAGCGGCGGCCAGCGCGTTGAGGTCGCGCCTGTCGAGCCGGGCGCGCAGGGCCATGTCTTCGGTGCTGGTGAATCTGCCGCGCGCCCGCTCCACGGGGATGCGCCTTGCGGGGGCCTCACTCATGCTGCCGACCATGCACAGGCCCAGGCGCACGACGGGGTGGCTGCGATCCTCACCGTCAAACTCCAGCGAGCAGTCCCAGTCGCTGAACGACACATCCACCGGCCGCACCTGCACGCCATGGCGCATCGCGTCCTGTATCAGCTGCGAGGGGTTGTAGAAGCCCATGGGTTGTGAATTCAGCATGGCCGCCAGGAAGCATTCGGGCTCATGACATTTGAGCCAACTGCTCTTGTAAGCCAGCAAGGCAAAGCTGTAGGCATGGCTCTCGGGAAAGCCGTATTCGCCAAAGCCTTTGATCTGCTCGAAGATGCGCTCTGCAAACTCCTGCCGGTAGCCCTTGCCCACCATGCCGCTGATCAGGCTGTGCTGGAACCTGTCCACCCCGCCCTTGCGCTTCCAGGCGGCCATGGCTCGGCGCAATGAGTCGGCCTGCGTGGCGCTGAAGCCCGCTGCGATCATCGAGATTTCCATCACCTGCTCCTGGAAGATGGGGATGCCCAGTGTGCGCTCCAGCGCCTTCTTCAGCGCGGGCTCCAGGCCTTGCTGCCTTTCATGCGCGGTCATTTCATACTCGATGGCCTCGCCCCTGTCGCGCCTCTCGCGCGCCTTCAGGTAGGGGTGCACCATGCCGCCGACGATGGGGCCCGGCCGCACGATGGCCACCTGCACCACCAGGTCGTAGAACTCCCTGGGCTTCAGGCGCGGCAGCATCGACATCTGGGCGCGGCTCTCGATCTGGAACACGCCGACGGTATCCGCTGCGCGGGCCATTTCATAGGTCCTGCCACAGTCATCAGCAATGTCATATATGGTGAACGGCGCCTGGCGGCGCTGCGCGACCAGGTCAATGCAGCGGCGGATCGCCGTGAGCATGCCCAGCGCCAGCACGTCCACCTTCATCAGGCCCATGTCTTCCAGGTCGTCCTTGTCCCACTGGATGATGGAGCGGTTGGGCATGGCGGCGTTCTCCACCGGCACAAGCCGCGTGAGGCGAGTCTGTGTCAGCACAAAGCCGCCCACATGCTGGCTCAGGTGGCGGGGAAATCCCATGAGCTGCCAGGTCAGGCCCAGCCAGAGGCGTGCCTGACGCTCGTCCAGCTCACAGCCGCATTGCTGCGCCAGCGTGCGCAGGCTGGCTGATGCCAGCTCGCTGTCAAACCAGTGGTGCTCTTTGGCGAAAGCGTCCACCAGCGGCCCGGGCAGGCCCAGCGCCTTGCCCACATCGCGGATGGCGCTGCGTGTGCGGTAGCTGATGACCACGGCGGCAATGGCCGCGCGCTCACGGCCGTACTTGCCGTAGATGTACTGGATGACTTCCTCGCGCCGCTCATGCTCGAAGTCCACGTCTATGTCGGGCGGCTCGTTGCGCCGGTCCAGGCTGATGAAGCGCTCCAGCAGGGGGTGTGAATGCTCGGGGTCGGCGGCTGTGATGCCCAGGCACCAGCACACGACCGAGTTGGCCGCCGAGCCCCGGCCCTGGCACAGGATTTTCTGTTCGCGGGCAAAGCGCACGATGTCGTGCACCGTCAAGAAGAACATCTCGTAGTTGCAGGCCTCGATGAGTTCAAGCTCCTTGTTGACCCAGGCTGTGATGCGGGCAGGCACGCCCTGCGGGTAGCGAGCCGCCGACTCCCGGCTCACCAGCTGCCGCAATGCCTGGGTGGGTGTGAGGCCTTCGGGAATCGTCTCGCGCGGATAGTTGTATTTGACGGAGGTCAGGTCGAAGGTGCAGCGCCGCGCCACCTCCAGTGTGGGTGCCATCAGCTCTTCCGCATAAGTCTCGGCCAGCCGCATGCGCGAGCGCAGGTAGCGCTCGGCATTGGCCTGCAGTTCAAAGCCGCATTCGGCCACAGGCTTGCCCACGCGCACCGCGGTGATGATGTCCTGCAGGCGCTTGCGCGAGCGCTTGTGCATGTGCACGTCGCCTGCGGCC
>CAZFKW010000037.1:10359-11557 GCA_964519795.1 uncultured Ramlibacter sp.
GCTCGCCGGCCTCGTGCAGGTTGGCAAGCCAGAGGTCGTCGTCGATCAGGCAGGTGAGCTCGACGGCCAGCCAGAGGTGGCCCTGGCTGCCGCTGAAAGCCCCGCGGCCGTACAGTCCCTGCAGCATCTGAAGCCTCGCATACAGTGCGTCCACGTCCAGGCTGCCCGCCACAGGCCGCTGCGGTGCAAAGAGGATTTCACAGCCCTGCAGCAGCGTGAAGTCGCTACCCTCCCAGTCCACCCGGTAAGTACCCTTGGTCTCGTGCATGCGCGCGGCCGATATGAACTCGCACAGGCCGCCCCAGCCTTCAAGGTCACGCGCAATGGCCACCAGCCGCCCGCCCTCCAGCGCAAACTCGCTGCCGCACAGCAGACGGAAGTCGCGGCGCCGGGGCTGGCCCGGATACTTCAGCTCCAGCCTGTCAACGCGCGCCATATGGTCCCTGAGCCCGCTCCAGGCGCGCACCACACCGGCCACCGAGCATTCATCGGTGAGGGCGATGGCGCTGTAGCCCAGGTTGTAGGCCTGCTGCAGCAGCTCATGCGGATGCGAAGCGCCGCGCTGGAAGCTGAAGTTGCTGATGCAATGCAGCTCCGCATAGCCGGGCAGGCCGTCGGCGCCGGGCGTGAGCACAGGCGGCAGCAGCTCGCCTTCGTCTTCATCGCCATGGCCGGGGCGCGGCTTGTCGTTGGTTTCAGGCATGGGCTTCAGGCACCCGGGTCGCCATGCATGAAGGTGGATGCACAGGTGGGTACTTCATGCATAGAGCCCCTGCAGGTACCAGCGGAAAGTGCGCGCCGAATCCAGCCCCGCAGCAGGCACCTGCTCGCGGTAGATCCACACCAGGCCCGCTTCTTCACTGCGTGCGATGTAGTAGTCGCGCCTGGCCGCATGGCCCTCCTCCCACCAGCCGGTTTCCACGCGGTACATGCGCACCAGCCTGCGCAGCGGTCCGCCGTAGTGTGGAACCTCCCTGTGCACTTCAAGACGCAGCGGCTCCGGCAGCAACCAGGTGGGGTAGAGGGCATCTGCCGCGGCACCCGGGATGATTGAAGCCGAAGCCGAATCTGAAACGGATGCAGACGCAGATACAGGCTTGCGGCGCGGCTTGGCCCTGGCCGGCTTTGCCTCGGGTGCCAGCCCCTCCACCATGGCGGGCGCGGCTGCATGCGGCAGCACATCACGCGCGGGCAGCCC
>CAZFKW010000037.1:11567-15473 GCA_964519795.1 uncultured Ramlibacter sp.
GTTGCATGCGTTCGGGCCGGTGGTCGGCATGGGCTTGCTGCATCAGGACATTGGCCGGACCCAGCCGCACGCTCAGGCGCTCGACAAGCTGGTGCAGCTTCTCGCCCTTGATGTTGTCGCCTGGCAGCAGGCTGGTGTTGGCCCCGGCCCAGGCTGTGGTTTCCATCGAGCGCAGGCGCAGGTAGCCGGCGGGGGCTGACAGCTTTGCGCGGCCCAGGTGCTCGCTGACGAGGCGGCGCAGGTGCGCCATGTCCTGTGTGGGCTGGGCGGTGCGCACCATGAGCTGCTCATGTTTGGGCAAGGTCTTGCCGTCGAGACGGCGCAGGTCCAGCGTCCACTCAAACTCCAGCGCCAGCACGCCGCGCTGGCGTACTTGCAGCCAGACCTGGAACCGGGTGAGCAGGCGCTGGGCGCTCCACATGAGTTCAGGCGCGGTGGTGGCCAGGGCAGGCAGCTCCAGCTTCTGGTCAAAAACTTCGGGGATGTGGAGCCAGCGGCAGGCTTCGGGTTGCTCACCATAGGCCACGTCAAGCGCAGCCAGCAAGGGCGCGCCAAAACGCCTGGCCACGCCGTCGCGCGGCAGCGCACGCAAGTCGCCCCAGGTGCGGCACCCGGCGCGCGCCAACATGGGCACATGCTCAACTGCGCAGGTCAAGGTCTCCAGGGGCATGCCATCGGGCATGTCCGCGGGTGGCTTGATGCCCTGCACCTTCAGCCGCAGCATCGCCAGCGCCACCAGGCCCGTGGCGCCGCGCGCACGCTGCACGGGAGCGTCCAGCGGGCCTTCGCTGAAGATGCGCTGCAGCAGCCGCCTGCGCCCACCCCACAGCGTTTCGCAGCTGGACACTTCCAGCAGCAAGGCCTCGTCCACCTGCGCAACGCGCGGCGTGAACTGCAAGGCCCACCAGCCCCAGGCGGCCAGGTCTTCAGCCGGGCACTGCAATGCGATCCAGTGCATGGAGGCTCCTGGTCGAGGCGTTGCCGGGCAGCGGATGGCTGGCCGGACTTGAAGATGACATTGCGGGTACAGGTACGGGCGACGGCGGCAAGGGCACTGGCAAGGCCTGCTCCACCAGCGGCCCCTTGCGCGTGGAAACGCCTGGCCGGGCCTTGCGCGACTGCAGCAGTTCGGCCAGCCTGCCCTCCTGCGCAGCCAGGAGAATCGGCGATGCAAGCGGCGGCCCGCGCCGCTTGATCACGTGTACTTTCATCACCTCCTGCCCTTCCAGCAGCAGTCTTAGCCGCGCGGGAGAGGAGTCGTTGCGAGCATTCAGCGGCCTGAACGCAAAGAACAGCCGCCCCTGCTGCTGTGACGCCAGGTGCAGGCGCCGCAACTCCGCATTCTTAGCCTGGGGCAGCCAGGCCAGCACGGCAGCGGCTTCAGCGCAGCGCAAGGCCTGTTCGGTAGCCCACAGCCGCGCGGCTGGCCTGTCGGCCCGCACCCACAACACCCGCTCTGCGGGCAACCCCTGCGCCCGCAGGCCAGGCCCGAATGGTTCGCGCGGCGGTTCAATCAATACCACCGGCCCGGCATGCCGCAGCACCGCCTGCGCGAGCGCGGGGAGCAGCAAACGCCAGGCATGCTCCTCTGGCCGCTGCTGCAGCAGTTCCACCAGACCTCCACCGGGCCATCCGCTGCCCGGCAACTGCGCATCCAGTGCCGCATGGCCTGAAGCCCAGGCCACCTCCTCCTGACAGCCCACCTCGCCACCGTGCCAGACGTTGGGCAATAGCAAAGACGAAGAAGCCTCGGAGAGGCGGGGGGAAGCCATGGGTACTGCACTTGAAATACTGTCTGTTTATACAGCATTCTTCATTCCCCGCATTGGCAAGCTCATTTACAAACCAAACCTCAGTCCCAAATTGGGACTAAAATTATGCGTGTGATTGCCCTGAAAAACATTCGTGATTTCTGCCTCCATTACCCTGATGCCTGTGTACCCCTCAGAGCATGGGCGGAAGAAGCACGCAAGGCGGCCTGGAAGTCTCCTCAGGACATCAGGAACCGGTACAGCAGCGCGAGTTTTCTTAAAGGCAACCGTGTCGTTTTCAATATCCGGGGCAATCAATACCGTCTGGTGGCTGCCGTCGCTTACCGGTTTGAAGCGGTGTACGTGAAATTCATCGGCACTCATGCGCAATACGATGCTGTGGATGCCGAAACCATAGAAATGGAGTGAGACAGACATGGACATACATCCCATCCGCAACGATGCCGATTACAAGGCAGCGCTTGCAACCGTCTCGCCCTGGTTTGACCAGGAGCCCGAGCCGGGCACCGAAGACGCGGATCGCTTTGAAATTCTGATCACCCTGATTCAGGCTTATGAAGCGAAGCAGTTCCCGATACTGCCGCCTGACCCGATCGACGCCATCAAATTCCGCATGGAGCAATCAGGACTGGCCATCAAGGATCTGGAGCCGATGATCGGGCGAAGCAATCGCGTTTACGAGGTGCTTAACCGCAAGCGCGCCCTGACGTTGCCCATGATCCGCCGCCTGCACCGCGGCCTTGGCATCCCAGCCGAAGTGCTGGTAGCCCCCCTCTGAAATCATCGCTTCCATAAATAAAAACATAGAGACATCCGCCTTGTTCCGCTTCTTCGAAAAACTCCTCCATCCCTACCCCGAAACCGAGCCGCAGCTCCCTCCCAAAGGATTCCTTGCATTCATCTGGGCCTGCACGCCCGGCCTGCGGCGGTACATTGGCGGGCTGGCGCTGCTGAGCGGGGCCATTTCAGCCTATGAGGCGCTGCTGTTCGCCATGCTGGGCAAGCTGGTGGACTGGCTCAACCTGTATTCGCCCGGGCAGTTGTGGGCCGAAAAAGGCGCCATGCTGCTGCTGTTCGGGGCGGTGCTGCTGGGCAGCATCATCATCATCGCGCTGCAGACCATCCTCAAGCACCAGGGGCTGGCCATCAATTTCCCGCTCAGGCTGCGCTGGAATTTCCACCGGCTGATGCTGGGCCAGAGCATGGCTTTTTATTCCGACGAGTTTGCAGGCCGCATCACCACCAAGGTCATGCAGACAGCCCTGGCCGTGCGCGACATGATCTTCACCGGCACCGACATGCTGGTGGGCATCGGAATTTACTTCGTCGCCATCCTGGCGCTGGCGGGCGCCTTTGACCTGTGGCTCATGCTGCCGTTCATGATCTGGCTCGCGCTGTTTGCCGTCGCCATCGCGTACTTCGTCCCGCGCCTGGGACGCATCAGCAAGAAGCAGGCGGACGCCCGCTCCATGATGGTCGGCCGCATCACCGATGCCTACACCAACATCTCCACCGTCAAGCTGTTCTCGCACACGCGGCGCGAGGCGGATTTTGCCCGCGCTGCCATGCAGGAGTTCAAGCTCACGGGTTATGCGCAGATGCGCCTGGTGAGCGCCTTTGAGACCGTCAACCACATCCTCGTGGTCGGCCTCATTCTCGGCGTCTGCGGCACGGCCTTGTGGCTCTGGGGGCTGGGCCTGGCGGGCGTGGGTGCCGTGGCAGCCGTCACCGCCATGGCACTGCGCATCAGCGGCATGTCGCACTGGATCATGTGGGAGATGACCTCGCTGTTCGAGAACATCGGCACGGTGCAGGATGGCATCAACACGCTCACCCGGCCGCGCGTGGTGGTGGATGCGCCTGGCGCCAGGGTACTGCAGGTGCCGCGCGGCGAGGTCCGGTTCGAGCATGTGAGCTTCACCTATGGCAAGGGCCAGCGCGTCATCAGCGACTTCTCGCTCACGGTGAAACCCGGCGAGAAGATCGGTCTCATCGGCCGCTCGGGCGCCGGCAAGTCCACGCTGGTCAACCTGCTGTTGCGCTTTCATGACCTGGAGTCCGGCGCCATCCGCATTGACGGGCAGGACATTGCGAAAGTCACGCAGGACAGCCTGCGCAGCCACATCGGCATGGT
>CAZFKW010000038.1:0-399 GCA_964519795.1 uncultured Ramlibacter sp.
AAGGCCGGGCCGGCTCGCTGAACAGCGGCGCAGCAGCGAGGGAGGGCCTGAGCCTGGCCAGGAACGCTTCGTCTGTCATCCGGGACGCCAGGTCCGGCGAGCGCAACACATCACCCACAAGGTGATACACCTGCCATGCAGACCGCACATCCGGGTCACTTGAGGCAGTATCCAGGGCATGCAGGAAATCGCGCCCGCGCAACTGGCCATCCGCCAGCGCAGACACAAGTTCGCGATTGTTCAATGGGTCATTCATGGTCTTGTCCAGCAACGTCCAGTCTTTCACCACCGTTTGCCCGTCTGGTTTTCCAGCATGGGCTTTACCTTGGCCGAAATCGCCTCACGCGCCCGGAAAATCCGGGAGCGCACGGTGCCGATAGGGCAATTCATCATCGATGC
>CAZFKW010000038.1:409-10858 GCA_964519795.1 uncultured Ramlibacter sp.
TGCGATCTCTTCATAACTCAAACCTTCTATTTCGCGTAGGGTCACCGCCAGGCGCAACTCCTCAGGCAAGGCTTCCATCGCGGCGTTTACCGCCGTGGCAATTTCCTTGGCGGCAAGCTCCGTTTCCGGCGTTTCGGCAGTTGTTAGTTCATTGTCCGGCCGGTAAGTTTCATCATCATCGTCGCCCGAGCGTAAGGAACTGTCCGAAATCACTGGATTGCGCTTCAAGTCCACCAGCGCCTTCTTGGCGGTATTGATCGCAATCCGGTAGAGCCATGTGTAGAACTGCGCCTCTCCCCGGAACTGCGCCAGCGCGCGATAGGCCCGGATAAACGTCTCCTGGGCGATGTCCTCCACAAGGTCGGCGTCGCGCACCATGCGGCCAATCAGGCGCTCGATACGGCGCCTGTACTTGATGACCAGCAGCTCAAACGCCTTCTGGTCGCCGGCCACGGTTCGCTGGACCAGCAGCAGGTCGCTGTCGGTCGCCGGCGGAGATGGCGGCAGGTCGGACGTCATGAGGATGGGACTTTTTGCATTACAACGACCGGTTGACCGGGGTAGCTGCCATCCCGCTGGCGCGTGAATACACGGCGCGGCGCAGGTCGTCCCATCGTTCTGCACGGCTTGCGCGCGCCAGCCAGATCCATCGTGGCGAGCCACGGGGTCCGCGAAAGCGTACAAGAATGCAGTGCTGGAGGTCCAGAAGAGGCGTCAACGATCCCTGGACAGGCGGGCCCGTTACCGTCCAGAGCCAGTGCTCTCCGCTCCAGCGAAGCTCGCCCACAGGTGATGCCATCCAGCTGTGCAGCGCAAGTGCGCCCGACACGCTCACTGCGCACAATCCCATCCCCTGCCGCCACCCAGGACTGCCCGCCTGGTGCACCCACAGGAGCAGGACACACAGCCCGGCCAGCCACAGCGCGAGCGCCAGCAGGCCGGGAAAACGGGAACGCCCCACCGGATATCCAACCGCCGGGGCGCTGTGCATGGGAAAGTGCGGCAGGCAGGCTAGAACGCACCGGGTCCGCCGCGTCAGGCAAGACGTTTGAAAACCAGCGTCCCGTTCGTGCCGCCAAAGCCGAAGTTGTTCTTGACCGCCACGTCGATCCTCATGTCCCGCGCCGTGTTGGCACAGTAGTCCAGGTCACATTCAGGGTCCTGGTTGAAGATGTTGATGGTCGGGGGGCTCTTCTGGTGGTGGACCGCCAGTACTGAAAACACCGACTCGATGCCGCCGGCGCCACCGAGCAGGTGGCCTGTCATGGACTTGGTGGAATTCACGACGATCTTGCGGGCATGGTCGCCGAGCGCCGCCTTGATCGCGTTGGTTTCGTTGAGGTCACCCAATGGCGTTGAGGTGCCATGGGCATTGAGGTAGTTCACCTCATCGGGATTGACGCCTGCGTTCTTCAGCGCCATGACCATGGAGCGGCGCGGTCCGTCCACATCAGGCGCCGTCATGTGGTAGGCGTCGGCACTCATGCCGAAACCTGCAACCTCGGCATAAATCTTCGCACCGCGCGCCTTCGCATGCTCGTACTCTTCAAGCACCAGCACGCCGCCACCTTCGCCAAGGACAAAGCCATCGCGGTCCTTGTCCCAGGGGCGTGACGCCGTTTTCGGGTCGTCATTGCGCGTAGACAGTGCCCGTGCTGCGGCAAAGCCTCCGATACCCAGGGGAGACACGGTGGATTCCGCACCGCCCGCAATCATGACGTCGCAATCGCCATATTCAATCATCCGCGCCGAAAGCCCTATGGCATGCAAGCCGGTAGTACAGGCCGTGACCACCGCAATGTTCGGCCCCTTGAAGCCGAACTTGATCGAGACATGCCCGGAGATCATGTTGATGATCGATGCCGGCACAAAAAACGGGGAAACGCGGCGCGGACCGCGGTTGACGAGTTCGGAATGGGTCTGCTCGATCATCGGCAACCCGCCAATGCCCGAGCCGATGTTGCAGCCAATGCGCGTGGCGAGGTCATCGCCCAATGCTTCGCCCGTTGGCAGGCCGCTGTCTGCAACGGCCTGCGCGGCCGCAGCCAGGCCCAGGTGAATGAACCTGTCCATATGCCGGGCCTCTTTCTCGGGGATGTAATCCGCGATGTTGAAACCCTTGACCTCGCCCGCGAACTTGCAGGAGAAGGCGCTGGCATCAAACTGGGTGATCAGGTCGATGCCCGGCGTTCCTGCGAGCAGGTTGGCCCAGGACTCGGCCACCGTGTTGCCCACGGGACTGATGCAACCCAGGCCGGTCACGACAACTCGGCGACGGCTCATATGCGCTGGAAACCTTTCACGTCATCCGACGGCCCCGCTTGACGCGTGCGGCTGAACGGGGAGATGTACTGCTGCCCGGAAATTCAGGCTTTTTGATGGGAGTTGGCGTAGTCGATCGCGTTTTGAACGGTCGTGATCTTCTCGGCGTCTTCGTCGGGAATCTCGATGCCGAACTCGTCTTCCAGGGCCATCACCAGTTCCACAGTGTCCAGGGAATCGGCGCCCAGGTCGGCCACAAAGGCCTTTTCACTGGTGACCTGGGACTCTTCCACGCCAAGTTGTTCGGCAATGATTTTTTTGACACGTGCTTCGATATCGCTCATGGTTCCCTCGGAGGGTTATAAATTAATCCGTGATTTTAGCTGGCCCGGGGAACATCCCCTAACCCTTGCTGCCGAACGGATAAACCGGCAGGCTATGTACCGGTCGCCCGGCAAAACTTTTTTAAGGCGCGGGTGCGCCCCTACATATACATACCACCGTTGACGTGGAGCTCCTGGCCCGTCACATATGACGCCTGCGGCGAGGCAAGGTAGGCGACAGCATGCGCGATGTCCTGCGGCTTGCCCAGGTGACCCAGCGGAATCTGGCCCAGCAGGGCTTTTTGCTGCTCTTCAGGCAGGCTGGCCGTCATGTCGGTTTCAATGAATCCAGGCGCCACGCAGTTGACCGTGATGTTGCGGCTGCCCAGTTCGCGGGCCAGTGCCCGGGTCATGCCGGCGACGCCGGCCTTGGCAGCTGCATAGTTGGCCTGTCCGGGATTCCCCGAGGCTCCGACCACAGACGTGATGTTGATGATGCGGCCATAGCGCTGCTTCATCATCGTCCGCATCACGGCCCGGCTCATGCGGAATACGGCCTTGAGGTTGGTGTCGAGCACCGCATCCCAGTCTTCGTCTTTCAGGCGCATGGCCAGCATGTCCCGCGTGATGCCTGCGTTGTTGACGAGCACCTGCAAGCCGCCAGACTCCATCACGATCGAGTCAACAAGGGCTTGCGCCGAGGCGGGGTCATTGACGTCGAGCTTGCGGCCGACACAGCCCGGCCAGGCAGCCAGGGCCTGGCTGATCTTCGCCGCACCCTCATCGGTGGTGGCGGTTCCGGTCACCTTGAGGCCCCTGTGCGCGAGTTCCATGGCAATGGCCGCCCCGATCCCCCGCGAGGCGCCGGTCACAAGCGCAACCTGCCCGTCGAACTTCATCTCGCTCATGCCAGTATTCCTTTGACTTCGACGAGCGTTGCGGGGTCATACAGGGGCACACCCGTGAGGTCTGCGTCGATGCGCTTGCACATCCCTGCCAGCACCTTGCCTGGTCCGCATTCAACAAGCGTGGTGACGCCGCGGGCCTTGATGGCCTGGACGCACTCCACCCAGCGCACCGGGCCGAAGGCCTGGCGGTACAGGGCGTCACGGATCCTGTCTGCATCTACTTCAAGCGCAACATCAACGTTGTTAACCACCGGAATCCCTGGCTCAGCGAATTCAACAGACTCCAGGCGCTCGCGCAGCTTGTCGGCAGCCGGCCGCATGAGGCTGGAATGGAATGGTGCGGAAACAGGCAGCGGCAGGGCCCGCTTGGCGCCTGCTGCCTTCAGGGTTTCGCAGGCTTTCTCGACGGCGGCCTTGCTGCCGGCGATCACCGTCTGCATCGGGTCGTTGAAGTTGACCGCCTCGACCACTTCAGCACTGCCGGCACCAAAGCCCGCCGTCACCCCGGCGCATCCGGCAATCACCTTGCCGGCCTCCATGCCGAGGATTGCGGCCATTGCGCCCACACCCACTGGAACTGCTTCCTGCATGGCAGCGGCACGAAAGCGGACCAGCGGCGCGGCATCGCTCAGGCTCAGGACGCCGGAAGCCACCAGGGCAGAATATTCGCCAAGAGAGTGCCCGGCAACGATTGCCGGCAGGACGCCGGTTTCGGACATCCACACGCGGAAAGCCGCTACGCCAGCCACCAGCATCACCGGCTGGGTATTGGTCGTGAGCGCCAGCGATTCCTTCGGGCCCTGTGATATGAGCAGGCCCACGTCCTCCCCCAGTGCGTCAGATGCTTCTCTGAGGGTTTCGGCCACCACGGGGTGATCCGCCCAGGCGTCCAGCATGCCGACGGCCTGCGAGCCCTGGCCAGGGAAAACGAATGCAAATGGTTTCATGGTGTTGGCAGGATTTTTACCGCATTTCAGCGGACTGTGGCAATGTCAGGCGGGGCTAGAGGTCCAGCAGGACCGCACCCCAGGTGAAACCGCCGCCCACGCCTTCAAGCAGCAGTGTCTGGCCGGGCTGGATCCGCCCATCGCGCACGCCGGCATCCAGCGCCAGCGGGATGGAGGCTGCAGAGGTGTTGCCGTGCTGATCCACCGTCACGATCACCCTGTCGTCGCCCAGCTTGAGCTTCTTCGCGGTGCTTTGCATGATGCGGATATTGGCCTGGTGCGGAATGAGCCAGTCGATGTCGGCTTCGGTCTTGCCCGCCTTGGCAAGTACTGAGCGCGCCACGTCGGCAAGCACCCCGACAGCCAGCTTGAACACCGCCTGCCCGTCCATCTTCAGCGTCGGGTCACCCAGCACGGCGCCGCCGGAAACATTGCCGGGTACACAAAGGATGCCGACGTGCTTGCCATCCGCATGCAGTTCGCTGGCCAGGATGCCCGGCCGCTCCGATGCTTCAAGCACGACAGCCCCTGCGCCGTCGCCAAACAGCACGCACGTGGTGCGGTCCTTGAAGTCGAGGATGCGGGAAAAAACTTCCGAGCCGATGACCAGGGCCTTGTTTGCGGCACCCGTCTGGATCATGGAGTCTGCGATGGCAAGTGCATAGACAAAACCGCTGCAGACGGCCTGCACGTCAAAAGCCGGGCAGCCGGCAATGCCGAGTTTGTGCTGCAGGATGGCCGCGGTGGAAGGGAACACCATGTCGGGCGTGGACGTGGCAACAATGATCAGGTCTATGTCCGAAGGCGCCGTGCCGCTGGCCTGCAGGGCGTTCTGCGCCGCAACCAGGGCCAGGTCACTGGCCGTCACGTCAGGGGCGGCAAAATGCCGGGCACGGATACCGGTGCGCTCGACGATCCACTCGTCGGATGTTTCAACACCCTGCTCTGCCAGGACTGCTGCCAGCGCTGCGTTGGTCAACCGGCGCGGTGGCAGGAAGCTGCCGGTTCCGGTAATGCGGGAATAACGTCTCATCAATGGGATTGAACCACTTCCGGCGGCACCGCCTGCTCCGGCCGGGCCAGCAATGGCGCAGCGTGGGCAATCCGGGCCTGGACTTGATCCAGCAAGTTGTTACGCGCTGCATCATAAGCGCGATTGAGTGCCTGCTCGAAGGCAAAGGCATCAGCCGAGCCGTGACTCTTGAATACAAGTCCCCGCAGTCCAAGCAGGGCCGCGCCATTGTAAAGACGGTGATCCAGGCGATTTTTGAACGCAATGAGGACGGGATAGGCCAGGATCGCAGCAGTTCGCGTCAGGATGTTGCGCGAAAACTCTGCCTTGAGAAAGTCACTGATCATTGAGGCCAGGCCTTCGCTGGCCTTGAGCGCGACATTGCCTACAAAGCCGTCGCAGACAACAATATCGGTCGTACCCTTGAAAATGTCGTTGCCTTCGACATTTCCGAAGAAATTCAGATCACCCGAGTTGGCAGCCGTACGAAGTAGTTCGCCCGCTTTTTTGATCACTTCGCTGCCTTTAATGACTTCTTCGCCAATATTCAGCAAGCCGACCGAAGGGTTGGGGTCGTTTTTGATGACCGAGACAAGTGCCGAGCCCATCACGGCAAACTGCAACAGGTGCTCTGCCGCGCAATCGACATTGGCACCCAGATCAAGAACTGTCGTCGCGCCGCCTTTGGCATTGGGCATCTGTGTGGCGATGGCGGGCCGGTCAATTCCATCAAGCGTCTTGAGGAGATAGCGGGCAATCGCCATGAGTGCGCCGGTGTTGCCGGCAGAGACAGCCGCACCTGCAGCCCCGTCCTTGACCTGCTGGATCGCCACCCGCATGGACGAGTCTTTTTTCTTGCGCAAAGCCACCTCGACTGCGTCGTCCATGCCGACGACCTCCATCGCTGCAACCACGCGCGCACGCGGATGCTGGAACGACGCGAGGCTATCGGGCAGGCCGACCAGCAGGAGCTCGGCATCGGGGTGCGCCTGAAGGAACTGCCTGCACGCGGCGAGCGTCACGCGGGGGCCATGGTCGCCGCCCATGCAGTCAACAGCCACGGTGGTCACGCGAGACTCACTCAAAGCCTGGACAGTTCAGGAAGAGGGGAAATCAAAACAAAGGCCCGTGGCTACTGCAAAGGTAGCGCCGGGCCCTGGAGTGTGAAGCGCGATCAGGCTTCGGATTTGGTCTTGAGCACCTTGCGGCCGCGGTAGAAACCGGTGGGGCTGATGTGATGGCGCAGATGGGTTTCACCGGTGGTGGGCTCCACAGCGATGCCCGGCACGACGAGGGCGTTGTGCGAACGGTGCATGCCGCGCTTGGAAGGGGACTTTTTGTTCTGCTGGACGGCCATGATCGGCTCCTGGACTTAAAGGTTGGACAACGGGTGACACGCGACCTGGAAACCGGGGCTCCCGGCACTCCCGGGTTTTCCCACGCTGCAGACCAGGATTGCGCGAAGCCCACGATTATAGCCCAACTCATTGATTTGAATGGACTTATCCCTTCAGCTTCGTCAGGGCCGCGAACGGATTCGGCCTGGCGGCCATCTCGGCCTCGAACGCGTCGTCAGTCACAGCAAGCTTCACCTCCACAGGGCAGGTGCCGTGGCGCGGGACGACGGGCAACTCCATCAGCAGCTCGTCCTCGATGAGTTCGGGCAGGTTGAACGCGCGGCTCAAAACCAGCACATCCTCTTCGGCTTCCTCGTCCTCTGCAGCAGCAGCCGCTTCCGTGGGGACAAAACGGAACGGCCGATTGACCGATACATCGACCTCGACTGGTGTCATGCAACGCTGGCAGATCATCGGCATGGTGGTGGTGGCTTCCAGGTGCAGCCAGACCTGGTCGGCGCCACCCTGCACCGGGCGCAGCTCGCCGCGCGCCTTCCAGGCAACGGCCAGACCACTGCTGTTTCCCTGCGCCTCTGCCAGCAGCCGCGGATGGCTGCCAAGCGCATCCCGCCCGGCCAGCACGGCACCGGCCTGCGCAAAAGACCTCAGATCAAGCCGCGCAGCGACAAACTCTTTGCTCATCCGCCCAGTGTAAGAGAATCGCCGCATGCTTCAACCCCTGCCAATCAATGCCCAACGCCCGCTGATCCTGGGCTCCACATCGCCCTACCGGCGCGAACTTCTGGCGCGCCTGAAGCTCCCCTTCGGCGTGGAATCGCCGGGCGTTGACGAAACGCCGCAAGCCGGCGAGACGCCGGCCGAGCTGGCTTGCCGGCTCGCGTTGGCCAAAGCGCATGCCGTGGCGAGGCGGCATCCGGAGGCTGTCGTCATAGGCTCCGACCAGGTCGCTGACCTGCAGGGTGAGCCATTGGGCAAGCCCGGAACGCATGAGCGGGCGACCGCCCAATTACGCCGCATGAGCGGCAAGGTGGTGACCTTCCAGACCGCCGTGACTGTCGTGTGCCGGGCCAGCGGGTTCGAGCAGATCGGGCTTGCGCCGGTCCGAGTGACCTTCCGCGACCTCACGGATCAGGAAATCGAGTCCTACCTGCGCGCCGAGCAACCTTATGACTGCGCCGGCAGCGCAAAGAGCGAAGGCCTGGGAATCGCATTGCTTGAATCCATTGACAGCGACGACCCGACTGCACTGGTCGGCCTGCCGCTCATACGCACCTGCCAGATGCTCCGCAGAGCAGGAATCAGGATCCCATGAAACCGGGCAAGCTCTACCTCGTTCCGGCTCCGCTGGATTTTGGCTGCGACGCACAGGCGCCGCTCACCGACGTCCTGCCACAGGCGACGCTCCAGACAGCAGCCCGCCTGCAGTATTGGGTCGCCGAGAACGCCAAAACCACGCGCGCCTACCTCAAGCGGGTCGGCGAATTGCAGCCCCTGGCGCAGGACCTTCAGACCCTGAGCATTCAGGAACTCCCACGCGACGCCCACAAGAAAGGCGACCACAAGGGCGCTGCCGGCAACGGGTTTGACGCAAGACAGCTGCTCGCCCCAGCGATGGAAGGTCACGATATCGGCCTGGTCAGCGAGGCTGGCATGCCCGCCATTGCCGACCCCGGATCTTCTGTCGTCCGTGCGGCGCACGACCTCAAGCTGCAGGTGGTGCCGCTGGTCGGCCCTGTATCGCTGCTGCTCGCGCTGGCGGCAAGCGGGCTCAACGGCCAGAACTTCGCCTTTGTGGGCTACCTGCCGCAGGACGCTGCCGAGCGCAGCAAACGCATACGCGAACTCGAATCCCTCGCACTCAAGACCGGCCAGAGCCAGCTGTTCATTGAAACGCCCTATCGCAATGCTGCACTCCTGTCAGCACTGCTTGTGGCACTGCAACTCAACACACGCCTGGCCGTTTGTGCCGGCCTCACGCTGGGCGACGCGTCGATTCGCAGTGATACGGTGAAGTCCTGGAAGCAGAACCCGCAGCCGGCAGACCGGAACACGCCCTGCGTCTACGCGATCGGAAGGTAGCCCGCATCCGGGCGCCGGCTGCGATCAACGCAATCCGGGAGCCGCGCGCATTGCCCTCACAGCGCCCTCGCCAAAAGCCGCGCCAAAGCGCTTGGCCAGACGCTCGGCAACATTGTCACGGCGGGTGTAGTCCACCAGTTCCTCTGCCTTCACCACCTCGCGCGCGACGTAATCCACATTGCCCAGGCGGTCAGCCAGGCCCAGTTCGACAGACTGCTGGCCACTCCAGAACAGGCCGCTGAACAGGTCAGGCGACTCCTTCAACCGGTTTCCGCGGCCTTTGCGGACGGCGGCGATGAACTGCTGGTGGATCTGGTCCAGCATGGACTGCGCGTAGGCCCGCTGCTCCGGAGACTGTGGACTGAAGGGATCGAGAAAGCCCTTGTTGCCCCCCGCAGTCACAAGGCGGCGCTCCACGCCAAGCTTGTCCATGAGACCCGTAAAGCCAAACCCGTCCATCAGCACGCCAATGCTGCCCACGATGCTGGCCTTGTCCACATAGATCATGTCGGTCGCCGCAGCAATGTAATACGCGGCAGACGCACAGGACTCTTCCACAACGGTATAGACCGGCTTCTTGTGAATGGCCTTGAGCCTGAATATCTCGTCATGGATGATGCCGGCCTGCACCGGGCTGCCGCCGGGTGAGTTGATCAGCAACACAACGGCCTGCGCACCTTCATCTTCAAATGCGCTGCGCATGGCGGCTACGACGAATTCGGCGCTGGCGTCCGCGCCTGAGGCGATCTCACCCTTGATTTCGACGACGGCCGTATGGGGGGTGGACTTGTCGGTGCCAGGCTCGCTGCGGAACATCAGCGCCCAGATGAGCACAACGAGGAAGACCAGCCATGCCGTCCTGACGAACGTCTTCCACCGGCGAGCGGCCTTCTGCTCATTCAGCGCTGCAAACGCCAGCTTTTCAAGCATTTCGCGCTCCCAACCCGGCTTGTGGGCGCTGTCGACCGCCGATGATTTCACCGGTTGCACCGCAGAAAATGGATCGAAACCCGGGGAATCGGGGCGATTGGGGTCACTCATGTCAGAACTCGACGGGTTGTAGGTTCCAGCCAGTATGCCAGTGGACTACGCCGTCCTCTTCCGTGAGGTCAATCTTCACAAGGCCGCCGCGGCAGGGGCCTCCCGCGCAGGCACCGGTATCAGGCTCATAGGCAGCACCATGCGTAGAACAAAGCAGCCAGCGGCCGGTATCGTCAAAGAACCGGTTGGGCTGGTAGTCCATCTCCATGGCGATGTGGGCACAGCGGTTCAGGTAGGCATGGCAGCGGCCCTGGTACCGCACGGCAAAAGCCCGGCAGGTCCGGCCGGCATGGACGACATCAAATGGCACGGCTTCACCCCCGTCGGACAGGTCCCGGGAGTTGCACAACGGAACCATCGCACTCATGCGTTCGAGTCCAGCCAACCGTGCAATTCCTGCACGGAATGGGCGATGAACCTGGGTTGGAGCACATGAAACGCATCGGGCTCATGAGCGCCGTAGCTCACCGCCAGGCTGGCGCAGCCGGCATTCAGCGCCATCTGAAGATCGTGCGTGGT
>CAZFKW010000038.1:10868-15471 GCA_964519795.1 uncultured Ramlibacter sp.
CTGGCTCCACCCCGAACTCGGCCATGAGTTCATTGAGCATGCGCGGATGCGGCTTGCCCGCAGTTTCATCGGCCGTCCGCGAGCCGTCAAAGACGCCCGTCAGTTCCACGGAACTCAGGGCGTCGTCCAGCCCATGGCGGCTTTTCCCGGTGGCGACAGCCAGGAGATGCTGGCGGCCCCGCAGCCCCGCCAGCATGTCCAGAACGCCGTCAAACAGGGCCAGATCGTTCTGGTGCAGGAGGTAGTGGTGGCGGTACCGCGCACCCAGCTCCGGATACTTTTCAACCGGTACGTCCGGCGCCGCATGGGCGAGTGCCTGCATCAGGCCCAGGCCGATCACATAGGCGGCAGCCTTGTCATCGGGCACAGTGCCGCCCACGTCGGCCACGGCGCGCTGGATGCAGCGCACGATGATCTTCGTGGAGTCAAACAGCGTGCCGTCCCAGTCGAAGGCAATCAGGTCGAATTGGCGCGGGCGGGCAGGAATCATTCCCCGGATTATCCAGGGAAGCCGGCAAGGTCTGCCGGCAGGTCGGCCTGCAGGTTCACCTCTTCACCGGTCAAAGGGTGGGTGAAGCGCAGCTTCCAGGCATGCAGATACATGCGCTTGAGACCCTGCCTTGCCAGAGCCTTGTTGAGCTCGAAGTCACCATATTTGTCGTCGCCCGCAATGGCATGCCCCTGCGAAGCCAGATGGACGCGGATCTGGTGGGTACGGCCTGTCTTGATGGTGACTTCCAGCAGGCTGAAGCCCTCCAGCCTCCTCGCAACCTTGACCAGCGTGATGGACCGCATTCCGCCCGGGTCGTCTTTTCCGACGACTTTCACCCGCCGCTCACCGTCCGCTTGCAGGTACTTGTGCAGCGGGACGTCAATGACTTTATTGTTCGCGGGCCAGGTACCGGGCACCAGCGCCAGGTATGTCTTGCCGGTTTCGCGGTCGCGGAACTGGTCCTGGAGCTTTGTCAGCGCACTGCGCTTCTTGGCAACCAGCAGGATGCCCGAGGTGTCGCGGTCAAGCCGGTGCACCAGTTCCAGGAACTTCGCCGCCGGCCGGGCCTGCCGCAACTGCTCTATCACGCCAAAGCTCACGCCACTGCCCCCGTGCACCGCCACCCCCGCCGGCTTGTCGATGGCCATCAGGCAATCATCCTCAAACAGAACCGGGAACTCCCGCGCCGGAGCCGGCCGCTCCGCCTTGAGGGCGGCACGCGCACAAGGTCGCCGGCTTCCACCCGCGTATCGGCGGACGCACGTCCCTTGTTCACCCGCACTTCGCCGCTGCGGATGATCCGGTAAACATGCGTCTTGGGCACGCCCTTGAGGTGGCGGATGAGGAAATTGTCGAGCCGCTGGCCGGCCGATTCTTCATCCACCGTGACTGTTTTGACCTGCGGGCTTGCAGGGGCTGTAACGGCCCCTATAATGTGTTTCACTAGCGTTACGCTGTAAGTGGTTGATTTGTCTGGAGTTTAGTCCACACACCGCAATCACTGGCCGGAAAGGCCTCGCTGGAAGGTCGATGCCGCCTCAGCATTTGACACGTCAATCACAAGCCAAAGCCTGTGGTGGCCTGCAAATGCTGCGGTCAATCTGACTCGATGAAACACTGATACGGAATACCCAAGCCTGCAAGCCCACAGCTCGCAGGCGGATCGAAGCGAGAACCATTGTGTTGATGATTGTGCTGTTCCTTGCCTGCATGCGGTGGCTCCTGCCCCCGCTGCCCGGCATCGGGCCGCGCAAAGTGCCCGTACCCCGGACACTCCCAGCCGCAACAAATGCGGCAAGCCAGCACCAGCCCTTTCTCGCCCCCCATCCACGCGCCCACGCCCCGTTTGCTGAGCCAGTGCTCCAGTAACCGCAGGCCCTTCGGCAATTCCCTTCGTTTCAGCGCGTTTGCCAGGCATCGTTAGCCCATTCAGGGCATGCAAAACGATGAAGAAGAGGAAGGCTCCCCATGAAACGGATGCTGATCAACGCCACGCAGGCTGAAGAACGC
This sequence comes from uncultured Ramlibacter sp., assembly GCA_964519795.1. GTDB lineage: Bacteria > Pseudomonadota > Gammaproteobacteria > Burkholderiales > Burkholderiaceae_C > JACMQX01. The sequence continues at coordinate 12,871 of CAZFKW010000038.1, forward strand.
CGCCTGGCCATTGTCGACGGACAGAAACTGCTCGACTACGAAATTGAAATTGAAGGGCGCGAACAGCGCAAGGGCAACATCTACAAGGCTGTCGTCACACGCGTCGAGCCCTCGCTTGAAGCCTGCTTTGTTGACTATGGTGAAGACCGCCACGGCTTCCTGCCGTTCAAGGAAATCTCCAAGCAGTATTTTGCCCAGGGCGTGCCGGTCAGCCAGGCCCGCATCAACGACGTCATCAGGGAAGGCCAGGAACTGCTGGTCCAGGTCGAGAAGGAAGAGCGCGGCAACAAGGGTGCAGCCCTCACAACGTTCGTGTCGCTGGCAGGCCGCTATGTGGTGCTGATGCCCAACAACCCGCGCGGCGGGGGCGTCAGCCGGCGCATCGAGGGCGAGGACCGGGCCGAGCTCAAGGAGAACATGGACCAGCTCCAGTATCCGAATGGCATGAGCATCATCGCGCGCACCGCCGGGATCGGCCGCAGCGCACCCGAACTGCAATGGGACCTGAACTACCTGCTCAAGCTCTGGAGCGCCATTGACGGTGCTGCCAGGGAGGGCAAGGGCGCCTACCTGATCTACCAGGAATCGTCGCTCGTGATCCGTGCAATCCGCGATTACTTCAACAATGACATCGGCGATATCCTGATCGACACCGACGACATCTACGACCAGGCACAGCAGTTCATGGCGCACGTGATGCCCGAGCATGCAGCCCGCGTCAAGCGCTACCGTGACGACGCGCCACTGTTCAGCCGGTTCCAGATCGAGCACCAGATCGAGTCAGCCTATGCACGCACCGTGCAATTGCCCTCGGGCGGTGCCATCGTGATCGACCACACCGAAGCCCTGGTGTCCGTGGACGTCAACTCGGCCCGTGCCATCAAGGGCGGCGACATTGAAGACACTGCCACCCGTACCAACCTTGAAGCTGCCGATGAAGTGGCCCGCCAGATGCGCCTGCGCGACCTGGGCGGCCTGATCGTCATTGACTTCATCGACATGGAAGAGTCGAAGAACCGCCGCGAAGTGGAAAGCCGCCTGCGCGATGCGCTGCGCCAGGACCGCGCCCGCGTGCAGTTCGGCACCATCAGCAAGTTCGGCCTCATGGAAATGAGCCGCCAGCGCCTGAAGCCTGCGCTCTCCGAAGGTGCTTCGATTCCCTGCCCGCGCTGCGGTGGTTCCGGCCATATCCGTGACACGGAAAGCTCGGCGCTGCAGATCCTGCGCATCATCCAGGAAGAATCCATGAAGGACAGTACGGCCTCCGTGCTGTGCCAGGTGCCGGTGGACGTCGCGTCGTACCTGCTCAACGAGAAGCGTACCGAAATCGCCAAAATCGAACTCAAGCAGCGCATCAATGTACTCATGGTGCCGAACAAGACGCTGGAGACGCCCAACTACAGGCTCGAACGCCTCAAGCACGACGACCCGCGCCTGGACAACATCGAGGCCAGCTACAAGATGGCCGAGGAAATCGAGGACCCGTCCACTGTGACGCGCCGCTCCCAGGAGCGCACGAACAAGCAGGAACCTGTCATCAAGGGCGTGCTGCCAGACGTACCGGCGCCGCTGCCGGTTCCGGTCGTGGCGAAGCCGGAGCCCATCAAGGTCGCGCAGGCAGCGCCCGCTGCCGCGCCTGCACCAGTTGCAGCGCCGCAGCCCGCCGAGACCGGCTTCATGGGCTGGATCAGGAGCCTGTTCGGCGCCAAGCCGGCGGAAGTGCCAAAGCCCGCTCCTGCGGTTGAGGTCAAAAAAGAAGAAAAGCGTGATGGCGGACGTGGCGAAGGCCGTGGCGAGCGCGGTGGCCGTGACGGTCGTCGTGGTGGCCGCCGTGGTGAAAGTCGAGGTGAAGGTCGTGGCGAGGGGCGCCCCGAAGGTGCGCGCGGCGAACGTCCTGAAGGCTCCCGTGCCGAACGCCCTGAGGGCGCACGCAACGACGGTGGCCGCGGCCCGCGTGACGGCGAAGGCCGCGGCGGACGCGATGCCGAGCGCCGTGCCGGCGACCGCCCGGAACGCGAAGGACGCGAAGGCGGCCGTGGTCCGCGCGAGCGCCGCAACGGGGATCGTGCACCCGCAGCCGACACCGTGGACATGAATGCCGGCGCCAACCCGCAGGCTGTGGCACCGGAAGGGCAAACCGGCGAAGTGCGCCAGGACCGCCCGCCCCGCGGCGAGCGGGGAGAAGGCCGCAGGGAGCGTGGGGAACGCGGCGGCGAGCGCGGGGGTGAAGGCCGCCGCGAGCGCAATGGTGAGCGCGGTGAACGCCGCAATGACCGCGGCCCGCGCAGCGATGAACCGGTCGCCGACGAGTCCCTGGTCGCCGGCGCCGCAGTGGCCGCGACCACGGCCATCGCAGCGGCCGCTGTATCTTCGGCTTCCCTGGACGGAGCGCAGCCGCAGGCTGAACTGGGCGAGCCGCGAGGCGACGGCGCGCCGCGCGAACCCCGCCCCGAGGGCGAGGAACGGCGTGAGCGCCGCTCACGCGACCGTTATGGCCGCGACCGTCGTGAGCGGGGCGGTGACCGCAACGAGCAGCCCTCAGGTCAGGCCGATGGACAGCCGGCCGAACCTCAGGATGGCGGCTTTTCTGACCAGCCGGTG
>CAZFKW010000039.1:0-15239 GCA_964519795.1 uncultured Ramlibacter sp.
CGTTGGGCGGAGCGGCGCCTGGCAGTGGCACCGCCTGCGCCACGCTCTGGGTGGCGCGGCCGGCACGCAGAAGGGCCTCACCATAAGCCGCCACCTGGCGCAACGCGCGCAACGCGCGGTCCGCCGAGCGGAACAGCGGGACACCGCTGCGCCTGATGGCATCGGTGAAGAAGGTCTCCACAGGGCTGCCATCGCCTGTCAGCACCAGAACCGCAGGTTTGGCCGCCCTCTCGAATGCCGGGACAATGTGATCGGCCTTGTCGCGTTGCGCCATCTCCGGCCCGACGGGTATGGCCAGCACGATACTGCCCACCCGCTCGTCCTCCAGCATGGTCAGGAGCAGCTCGCCGATGAGGCCGGGCTGGCGCACGCCGATGGTGGTGTAGTCCAGCGGATTTTCTGCAACTGCATAGGCCGGCAACAGCGCTTCGAGCCTGCTCGCCGTGCCGGGGGTCAGCACAGGCAGGTCAAGGCCCAGGCCATCAGCAAAATCCAGCGCGATATTCTTCATGGCGCCGGAACCTGTCATGAACGCCGTGCCGCCCACGGGCGGCTGCGGATAGCGCAGCAGGATGGCGCTGGTGTCCAGCAGTTCATCGAGCGACTCAACGGTGACGACGGCGGCACCTTTGAGCAGCGCGGTGGCGGTGGCGTGGTCGCCGGCCAGTGCACCGGTATGCGATTGCGCGGCCTCACGGGCGCGCGCACTGCGCCCGGGCATCAGCAGTACCAGCGGCTTGCCCGCGGCACGCGCGCTGGCCGCAAGCTGCAGGAACAGCCCGGGGCGGCGGATCTGCTCTGCATAGACCGTGATGACACGTGTCTGGGGATCGGCGATGTAGTGAGCCAGCACGTCCTCGACACCCACGGAGACCTCATTGCCGGTGGAGAACACCGTGGTGACTGGGGCGCCCCGCGCCAGAAATGCGTCGCGCAGTGTTGCAGCCATGAAGCCGCTTTGCGCCACCACGCCGACGCCGGGCCGCTGCTCACGCTCGCGCACTGCCAGCGGCTCAAACGTGACTGGGATGCCCGCAGCCAGGTTGGTGAATCCCATGCAGTTGGGGCCGACCAGGAGCATGCCTGCTGCACGGGCAGTTTCGGCCAATGCATCCTGCCGGGCCTGGCCCTCCTCACCCGCTTCGGCATAGCCTGAAGCAAACAGCACGGCAGCATGGCAGCGCTGCGCGGCGAGTGCCCTCACCGCGTCAGCAACGCCCGACTCCGGAATTGCCAGCACGGCCAGGTCGATGCCTTCCGGCAACACGTCTATCGACTTCACGCAGGCCCGCCCGTTGATCTCGTCGCTGCTCCGGCTGACGAGGTGCAAGGCGCCGTCAAACCCGAAACGCTCAAGATTCCCCTGCACGAAGCCGCCAAAGGAGCGGGGATCGGCGGATGCACCGACAAGGGCGATCGAACGGGGATGAAGAATTCTCTGGACAGAAAGAGCTTCCCCCGCAGTTCCTGGAGTGACTTGAGCCATGCAAAACGCCTCTGCTGGTATTTCTTGAACTAGGTATTGGCACGTCATATCGGGCCGCATGAGCGGATTGTGGCATACAAATAATGGCATTTCAATACACCAGAAAGCCAAAACCAATTCGACACGTCTTCTCACCCGGATGCGGGTCTTCACCTTATTACATCCGCATCATCATGACTGTGCGCGACAGAACAAGGACTTTCCCTATGAAAACCAGACCCTTCCTGGCACACAACCCCTGTGATTGCTAGGATCACAGGAATCCACGAAACAGTCTTTTTGTGGCATTTAATGAGATTCATCTTGCATACCAATTTTAATTTGAGGTATATTTAATATGTCTATGGAAAACACTGCCGTTCTAAACCTCGCCAACGAGACTGCCGCCCCGTCCAGCGACGAAGCGCGGCCGCGGGGAGGACGGGCCGCAGAAATCCGCAGCGCGCTGCAGGATGAGATCGAAAGCGGCAAGCTGCCCCCCGGAAGCGCCCTTGACGAGCGCGCGCTGGCCGCGCGATTCCAGGTTTCCCGCACGCCTGTGCGTGAGGCGCTGCAGCAGCTCGCGGCACACAACCTTGTTCGGATCGCGCCTCGCCAGGGCATGAGCGTTGCCCGCCTGTCCGTCAGCCAGGTGCGCTCAATGATGGAGGCCATCGGCGAGCTGGAGTCCACCTGCGCCAAACTGGCTGCACGGCGTGTTGACGACGCACTGCGCACGCGCCTGGACGAGGCCGTCCAGATCTGCCAGGACGCTGCCATCCAGGGCGGCACGGACGAATACTCCAGGGCCAACATGGTGTTCCATGAAGTGATCTACACCGGCAGCCGCAACCCCTATCTGGCCGACCTGATCCGCAACGCGCGCCGGCAGATTTACCGCTATCGCCTCGGCGACTTCGTGACCAAGGCTCAAATCAGCAAGTCGGTCCAGGACCACCTGAAGGTCGCACGGGCAATCCAGGAAGGCGATGAGGCCGCCGCTGCCCTTCAGATGATGCTGCACGTGCCGTCCGGCTCGACAGGCTTCTCCGAGTTCCTCGCGCGCATGCCCATGAACCTGTTTGAAGCCGAAGGTGGCGAATCCTGATGTTCGCAGCCCCCGACACCGCCCCCATGGCCCACCCTCCCTGCTCCAGCCACACCACGGACGCACGCGCGGCCATGAGGTGATGGCTCTGGCCCACGAACCCGAACACCTGCCACAAGGACCCGCTGCTTCATGATCATTGACTCCCACGCGCATATCGTCATGCCGCCCGAGAGCTTCCGTTTCATGGCGGAACTTGTCGGGGGCCGCGCCAACCCGAACACCCTGCCGAAAATTCCGGAAGCGTCGGTGCGCAAGGTGGCCGAGGATCTCGTGAGAAGCATGGACAGTGTGGGAACCGATGTGCAGTTCATCTCGCCACGCCCCTACCTGCAGATGCATTCGGTCCAGCCCGCCCGCGTCACGGGGCTGTGGTCCACCCATTGCAACGACCTGATTGCGCGGTTCGTCGCAATGTTCCCGGACCGCTTCCGCGGCGTCGCCGGCCTGCCGCAATACATGGATGAGCCGCTGGAAGCCAGGGCCATTCCCGAGCTGCGGCGCTGCGTCAATGAGCTGGGGTTCATCGGCTGCCTCATCAACCCTGACCCGACAGAGGGGCTGGGCGACCCGCCGGGCCTGGGTGACCCGTACTGGCATCCGCTTTACCAGGCGATGACGGAGCTGGACGTGCCAGGCCTCATCCATTCGGCCGGCAGCTGCAGCGCGCGCGAATCGTACACGCTCAAGTTCATCAACGAGGAAAGCATCGCGATCATCTCGCTGCTGCATGCTGACACCTTCGGCACGTTTCCCGACCTCAGGATCGTCGTCGCGCATGGCGGAGGGGCCATCCCCTACCAGATGGGGCGCTTTCGCTCGTGGAGCGTGCGCCGGGGCGACACGGAGACTTTCGACGAACAGCTGAGGAAGCTCTACTTTGACACCTGCAACTACAGCCAGGATGCGATCGAGCTGCTGCTGAAAGTGGCCGGCACCGGCAACGTGCTGTTCGGCACCGAAAAGCCCGGCACCGGCAGCTCCCGCGATCCCGTCAGCGGGCGCGACTACGACGACATGAAACCCGTGATCGAGAGCATCGACTGGCTGACGGAGACGCAGAAACGGGACATTTTTGAATGCAACTGCAAGCGCGTCTAACCGCGCGCTTTCCGAAAAGACGAAGACTGCTGAGGAATCATCATGCCACTGAGCAAGGAAGACAACGATCTGCTGACCCGCGTCGAGAACGGCGCGCCGATGGGCGAAATGATCCGGCAACACTACTGGCTGCCGGCAGTCCCGTCGTCCATCCTGCAGGCCGATGGCGCACCGGTGCGGGTACGCCTGCTGGGGAGCAACTACGTGGCCTTCCGCGCCACCAACGGCGACGTTGGCGTGCTTGACGAGCAGTGCCCGCACCGCAAGGCTTCGCTGGCGCTCGGCCGCAATGAAGACAACGGCATCCGCTGCATCTACCACGGCTGGAAGTTCAACGTGAAGGGCGAGGTGATGGAAGCGCCCAACCACACGGGCAACCAGGAGCAGTTCTGCAAGCACGTGCGGGTGAACCGTTACACGGCGGTGGACCGGGGCGGCATCGTCTGGGTGTGGCTCGGCAAGGGCGACACGCCGCCCCCATTCCCGGAACTCCCGTTCATCGACCTGCCGCCAAGCCAGCGATCGGTCACCAGCGCCGAGGTGCCGACCAACTGGGTGCAGGGTGTTGAAGCCTCAATGGATTCGTCGCATGTAGGCGTGCTGCATGAATCCACCACACAGATCACAGCCGGCGGCGGCAACGAGCGCATGCTGATGACCAAGGCGCTGGCGCCGAAGCTGGACTTCGAGGACCGGCCCTATGGCTACCGGTACGCCGCCTTGCGCACACTGCCGGACGGCAACGTCTATGCACGGGTCAACAACTTTGTCATGCCCTGGTTCGGCATCATCTGCCCGCCCGACGCACAGGGTCCGACGACGGTCTTTTTCTCCACACCGGTGGACGACGTGACGCACCGCGCCTGGTTCGTGCACTACAACCCGCACCGCCCCCTGGGCATGACCATCATGTCTGCGTCACCTGACGTATGGAACTTCCCCCCCCTTCCCCCGGGTTCTCCCAGGGACAACTGGGGCCAGAACCGCGAGCTGATGAAGCGCGGCCACAAGACAGGCTTTCCGCAGCATCTGGGTACGGAAGACTTCGCAATGTTCCTGAGCCAGGGGCCCATCGCCGACCGGACGGACGAGCAGCTTTGCTCGGCGGACGGGGCTGTCATACGCGTTCGCCAGATCCTGCTGAAGGCTGCGCGCGAGTTCATGGAAGGCAAGGCCCCGACCATCGCACACCACCCCGACCTCGACTACCGCAAGGTCCGCTCGGTCGGCGGCGTACTGCCTGGCGGCGCCGACTGGCGTTCGCTGGCTGACGGCTGAAAAGCGTCGAAGGCACGCATCAACCCCTGATACCACAACCAAAAAGGAGACAACCCATGAACCCGACCCGCCGCCGCGCCCTGCTGTCCGGCACAGCCATGCTCGCACTTCCCCTTGCCCTGCACGCGCAAACCAAACCCGTGATCCGCGTCCTCATCGGGTTTCCGCCCGGGGGAGCAACCGACGCCATCGCCCGCACCATCGTTGACAAGCTGCCACAGGTGCTCGGCCAGCCCGTCATCGTGGAGAACAAGCCGGGGGTGGGAGGCCGCCTGGCTGCCGACATGCTGCTGGCTGCGCCTGCTGATGGCCTGACCTTCATGGTGGCGCCCAATGCGACCCCGACATTCCAGATGCTCGTCTTCAAGGACCAGGTGCGCTGGAACATCACCAAGGACTTCACACCCGTTGCCTCCCTGGCATCCTACCCCCTGGGCATGGGCGTAGCCCTGAACACGGGCGCCACCAACGCGCGCGAATTCATTGACTGGGTGAAAAAGAACCCCGGCAAGGGCAGCTTCGGGACGCCAGGCACTGGTGGCCAGAACCACTTCATCGGGGTGCAGCTTGCAAAGACCGCGGGCATCGAACTGCCGGTCACGCCGTACAAGGGCTCTCCCCCCATGGTGACGGACCTCCTGGGCGGCCACGTGCCATCCGCCATCAGCCTGATGGACGGCATGATGGCCCATCACCGCAGCGGCAAGATCCGCGTCATCGGGATCTTCACCCAGCAACGCTCGCCGCTCATGCCCGACATCCCCACCTTTGCGGAACAGGGCATCAACATCACGTCAGGCGAAGGCTGGACCGGCATGTGGGCTCGCGCAGGAACACCGGCGGCCGACATCAAGCGGATGGAAGACGCGGTCAGGACCGTCATGCAAATGCCCGAAGTGAAGGAAGTGCTGTCGCAACGCCTGGTCGTGCAGCCCCTGTTCCGCAGCGGCGCGGAGGTGGATGTCCTTCAGCGCGCGGAGCTGGCTCACTGGGAACCGATCATCAGGGCTTCGGGTTTCAAGGCCGAGTAAGCAGGGCATCACATGCTTGGTGCCGAAAAGAACCGCCAGTTGACCGGGGTCGGCGCGGGCACTCCCATGGGGGAGGTCCTGCGGCGTCACTGGATGCCGGTGGCGGGTATCGATGAGCTTGAGCGGCAGCCTGTCAAGGCATTGAGGGTGCTCGGTGAAGACCTGGTCATTTTCCGCGACCCTGGCGGCCAGTATGGCCTGGTGGACCGGCACTGCGCGCACCGCCGCGCGGACTTGAGCCGCGGATATGTGGAAGCCGGCGGTATACGGTGCAGCCATCACGGCTGGCAGTATGACCCGCAGGGCGCATGCATCGCCCAGCCTTTTGAAGACCATGTCCGGATCGGCGCAATCCAGGCATGCCGGCCAAAGCTCAAGGCCTACCCGGTGCGTGCGAAGGCAGGCCTGCTATGGGCCTACCTGGGTCCGGCCCCTGCGCCGGAATTGCCGGACTGGGAGCCGTTCCACTGGGAGAACGGCTTCGTGCAGGTGGCGTTTGCAGAAGTTCCGTGCAACTGGCTGCAGACACAGGAAAACTCGATTGATCCGGTGCACTTTGAGTGGATGCACGCCAACTGGAGCCGCCGGTTGCGCGGCCACAGCGGTGGCTACGCACCCACGCACCTGCAGCTGGCATTCGAGGAATTCGAGCATGGCTTCATCTACAAGCGGATTACCGAGGACACCGATGCCGACCACCCTCTCTGGACCATCGGCAGGGTGTGTCTCTGGCCCAACGGTTTTTTCCTGGGCGATCACTTCGAGTGGCGCGTTCCGGTGGATGACGAAACCACACTCAACGTCACATGGTCATTCATCCGTGTGCCGCAGGAAGCCCAGCCATACCACCAGCAAAGCATACCGACCTGGCACAGTCCGATCAGGGACGAGCGGGGGCAATGGATCACCAGCCACGTCATCAACCAGGACATCGTGGCATGGGTCGGGCAAGGACGGATCGCCGATCGCAGCCTGGAGAATCTTGGCGCCAGCGACCGGGGCATCGCGATGCTGCGGCGCCAGCTTTTCAATGACATCGAGGCGGTGCGTGAGGCAAGGGATCCAAAAGGCGTCCTGCGTGACCCCGCCGCAAACCACAAAATCTTCCTGCCCAGCGATTCCCGCCAGTTCTTCCTGGAAGGCCTGCCGCTGGCAGAGTATCTTCGCCACCCGAAATGGGCGCGCCTGCTGCGGCACTTCATCTTCCACGCAGGCCAGCCCGCCTGGGTGCAGGGCGAACACCAGCGCGCAACAGGCGTGAACATCGAACCCATGTCGGTGCTGGATCTTTGAGTTCCTTGCCACAAACCCCTTTGCACCTGTGATCAGTCCAGCCACATTCGATGTTCGCATCAAGACCGTGACCTGCGAGGCCGACGGCATCCTCAGCTTCGACCTGCTGTCGCTGCAACCGGGCACGATGCTGCCCCCGTTCACGGCCGGCGCGCACATCGACCTGCAACTGCGTACACCGGGCGGACTGGTCGTGCGCAGCTATTCACTGCTCAACGACCCCGCAGAGACGCATCGCTACAGGATTGGCGTCAACCGCGATGCGCGCTCGCGTGGCGGCTCGCAACACGTCCACGAAAGCCTGCGGCCTGGCGACCGGCTCACCGTCAGCGAACCACGCAACAACTTCCCGCTTGACGAGAGTGCGCCCTTCAACGTGTTCATCGCCGGCGGCATAGGTATCACGCCCATCCTCTCGATGATTGCCCGCTCGCAGTCCCTGCGCACGCCCTGGCGGCTTCACTATGCGGCACGCACCCGGCAGCAGGCCGGCTTCGTCGATCTCCTGGAGAGCTTCCAGGGCCAGCCCGGCGCCGACGTGCGGCTCAACTTCGACCAGGAAGCCGGAGGAAGAATGCTGGACCTGCGGAAGATCGTCAACGAGATGCCCGAAGGCGCGCATGTGTACTGCTGCGGACCCATTCCCATGCTCGAGTCCTTCGAGCAGGCCACCGCCGGGCTGCCGCCAGCCCGCGTACACCGTGAGTACTTCACCGCCAGGGAGCCCGCTGCCACCCAAGGTGGCTACGAAGTCGAGCTGGTGCGCTCAGGAAGAGTGCTGCATGTGCCCGCAGGAAGAACCATCCTGGACTGCCTGATCGACATCCAGGCGGAGCCCCCCCTTCTCATGCCGCCAGGGTATCTGCGGCACCTGCGAGGTACGGGTTCTGGGCGGCACGCCTGACCACCGTGACATGGTCCTGAGCGACGCCGAGAAATCCGTGAACGACCGCATGATGGTCTGCTGCTCAGGCGCAAAGAGCGATCGCCTGGTGTTGGACCTTTGAGCGCCCTCGTACCTGAACCGACAACCTGCCCTTACATCCATCCATCTCCATGACCACGCCCCTGATTACCTACGAACTCGACGGGAACCTGGCCCTGATCGGGCTGAACCGTCCGGACAAGCGCAACGCCATCAACGACTCCCTGATCGACGAGCTGCGCGCTGCCGTGCTGCGCGCCCATGACGAGGCCGACGTAGCCGTCCTGTTCGGCCACGGCAGCAGCTTCTGCGCGGGCCTTGACCTGGCCGAAGCGCTGGCGCGCGCCACCGGGCAGATCAAGCCGGCCCGCAAGCGGCGCCGCCACAACTGGCATGAAGTGTTCGACCTGATTGCCCGCGGTCCCATTCCGTTCGTCGGGGCACTTCACGGCGCGGTCGTGGGTGGCGGCCTGGAACTGGCAGCAGCCACACACCTGCGGGTTGCCGACGAAACCGCGCTGTTCGGCCTGCCCGAGGGCCAGCGCGGCATCTTTGTGGGCGGCGGCGGCACCGTCCGCATACAGCGGATGGTGGGCACCGCCGTCATGATGGACATGATGCTCACCGGCCGCCTGCTGAGTCCCGCTGAAGGTTTGCAGGAACACATCGTGCGCTATGTGACTCCGCCAGGCGAGGCGCTGGCCAAGGCCCGGACCCTGGCCACACGCATTGCCACGAACAGCGTGGAAACCAACTGGATGATCATCAATGTGCTGCCGCGCGTCCACGACATGTCCCACGACGACGGCCTGTTTGTTGAACAACTCAACTCGGCGCGGGCGCGACCACCTGAAGCCGAAGCACGGCTTCGCGAGTTCGTGGATGGCAAGGCGCGCAAACTGCAGGAAAACCAGGCCTGAGCGGCTTCAACCGACCACCATGAGCACCACCAATTTTTTCTCCGTCAGCGAGACCCAGCGCGAAGACGCCCTCGCCCATGCCCGACGTGCCGCCGCCCGGGCGGCCGCCATTCCGGGCATTCCGCCGGGCACGCCATTGCGTCCGGTCAACCGGGTGGCCGTCATCGGCGCAGGTACCATGGGCGGAGGGATCGCCATGGCGCTGGCCAACATCGGCGTGCCGGTTATCCTCATCGACGCCAATGCCGAAGGCCTGGCGCGCGGCCTCGACCGGGTGCGCGACAACTACGCCACCACCGTCAGGCGCGGCAAGCTCAGCACTGCAGACATGGACCAGCGCATGAACCTGATCACCGGCTCGCTCCTGATGGCCGATGTCACGCATGCCGACCTGGTCGTCGAGGCAGTGTTCGAGGACATGGACCTCAAGCAGGGCATCTTCCGCCAGCTTGACAGTCTTGCCCGGCCCGGCGCGATCCTGGCCACCAACACCTCGGGGCTGGACGTGGACGCGATTGCCGCCGCCACGCAGCGGCCCCAGGATGTGGTGGGCGCGCATTTCTTCAGCCCGGCGCATGTGATGAAACTGCTGGAAGTGGTGCGCGGAGCGCATACCGCGCCCGACGTGATCGCCACCTTGATGGACCTGGGCCGCCGCATGGGAAAGATCGCCGTTCTCTCGCGCATCTACCCCGGGTTCATTGGCAATGCGCTGTTCCGCAATTACACGCGCGAAGCACACTTCCTGGTCGAGGATGGTGCGCTGCCTCACGAAGTTGACGCAGCGCTCACGAAGTTCGGCTACGCGATGGGCATCTTTGCGGTGCACGACATGGCCGGCAATGATGTCGGATACCAGACGCGCAAGGCACAGATGGCTACCCGGCCCACCGACCGGCGCTGGAACGATCTCATCCTGAAACTCTGCGACCTGGGACGGCTGGGCCAGAAAAGCGGCAAGGGCTGGTACCGGTACGACAACGGTGACCGCACACCGCACCGGGATCCAGATGTTGAAGACTTCATCATTGCGGAATCCGCGCGCATGGGTATCACGCGGCGCAGCATGACGGAGGAAGAAATCATCAAGCGCTGCCTCTACGGCATGATCAACGAAGGGGCCAGGCTGCTGGAGCACGGCATTGCGCTGCGGCCGGGCGACATTGACACCGTGTACCTGACAGGCTACGGATTCCCCGCACATCACGGCGGCCCCATGTACCTTGCCGACCGGATTGGCCTGGACAATGTGCTCGCAGACATCCGGCGTCTTCACGGGCAGTACGGCTTCTGGTGGCAGCCGGCCCCGCTGCTTGAAAAGCTGGTGGGCGAAGGGCGGCGCTTTGCGGACCTTGAACAGGACTGCTGAACACCGGCAATGCGGGCACAAGGCTGCAACACATCACAGGACTGACCCATGGATCTCGGAATTGCGGATCGAAAAGCCATTGTCTGCGCGTCGTCGCAGGGTTTGGGATATGCCTGCGCCCTTGCACTGGCGCAGGAGGGGTGCGAGGTCTTCATCAACGGGCGCGATGGGGGCAAGCTGGAGGCCGCCACCTCAGCGCTGCGGCGCGACACCGGTGCGAGGATAACGCCGGTGCAGGCCGACATCACCTCCGATTCCGGACGGGCGGCGCTTGTGGCGGCCTGCCCGGAACCTGACATCCTGGTCAACAACAATGCAGGACCGCCACCGGGGAAGCTCGCCGACTGGGATCATGCGATGTGGATGGGCGCACTGGAGAGCAACCTGCTGGCAGCCGCCTTCCTCATGCAGGCCCTGCTGCCCGGAATGCGCCAGCGCCGGTTCGGGAGAATCGTCAACATCACATCGGCCATGGTCAAGTCGCCTCATGCGGCCATGGGCCTGTCGACTGCGGCCCGTGCGGGGCTGACGGCGCTGTCCAAGGCGCTGTCGCGGGAGGCCATCGCCGACAACGTGACGATCAACAACCTGCTGCCCGAGCGCTTTGACACCCCCCGGCAGGAGTTCATGGCGCAGCGCGTGATGCGTGAGCAGGGTGTGTCACGCGAAGAGGCGCGGCGGCAGTTCACCGACACCTTGCCGGCACGCCGGTTCGGCGATCCCGCCGAGTTCGGGGCGGCCTGCGCATTCCTCTGCGGCGCCCGGTCCGGCTTCATGACGGGCCAGAACCTGCAGCTTGATGGCGGGGCCTACTGGGGCGTCATGTAGCCAACTGCCACGCACTTCATTCCACCGTCACACTCTTCGCAAGATTGCGCGGCTTGTGGTGACCGCATCACATTGCTTCACAATATGAGCGTTCCCCAAACCGCGATGCGCGCTTCGCGCGCCTGACCGTCATTCGACGGTCACACTCTTTGCAAGATTTCGCGGTTTATCCACATCGGTGCCGCGCGCAACAGCCGTGTGATAGGCCAGCAGCTGCAGCGGCAACACATGCAGCAGCGGGCTGAGCGGGCCGTAGTGCTCGGGCATGCGGATGACGTGGATACCTTCCCCGCTCTCGATGCGCGTGTCGGCATCGGCCAGCACATAAAGCACACCGCCGCGCGCGCGAACCTCCTGCATGTTGCTCTTGAGCTTTTCCAGCAGCGCATCGTTGGGCGCCACCGTCACTACCGGCATGGCACTGGTCACCAGCGCAAGCGGGCCGTGCTTGAGTTCGCCGGCCGCATAGGCCTCGGCGTGGATGTAGGTGATCTCCTTGAGCTTGAGCGCGCCTTCCAGCGCAATCGGGTAGTGCAGGCCGCGCCCGAGAAACAGCGCGTTCTCCATCTTCGCGAAGTCCTCCGCCCAGCTGATGACCTGCGGCTCCAGCGCCAGCACCGCCTGCAACGCGGCCGGCAGATGGCGCATGGCCTTGAGGTGTGCGGCCTCTTGCGCGTCGCTCAGCCGGCCCTTGGCCTGGGCCAGTGCCAGCGTGAGCAGGAACAGCCCGGCCAGCTGGGTGGTGAAGGCCTTGGTGGATGCCACGCCGATTTCCACACCGGCGCGCGTGATGTAGGCCAGGCTGCATTCGCGCACCATGGCGCTGGTCGCCACGTTGCAGATGGTGAGGGTGCGCTTCATGCCCAGCCCCTGCGCATGGCGCAGCGCGGCCAGCGTGTCGGCTGTCTCGCCCGACTGGGTGATGGTCACCACCAGTGACCTCGGGTTGGGCACGGAGTCACGGTACCGGTATTCGCTGGCGATCTCCACCTGCGTGGGAATTTTTGCGATGCCTTCCAGCCAGAACTTGGCGGCGCAGCCGCTGTAGTAGCTCGTACCGCAGGCCAGGATGAGCACGGAGTCGATGTCCCTGAACACCTGGTAGGCGCCTTCGCCCGCGCGGTGGTTGCCCGATGCCTCGAAGAGTTCCGGCACGATGCCCACCAGGCCTTCCAGCGTGTCGGCGATGGCGCGCGGCTGCTCGAAGATCTCCTTTTGCATGTAGTGGCGGTAGGGGCCCAGCTCGGCCGCGCCGCTGTGCGCCTGCACGGTCCTGACCGGCCGCTGCTGCGCACTCACGGCCTTGTGCGCCTTGTCAACGATCCAGTACTTGCCCAGCTGCACGTCGACGACGTCGCCCTCTTCCAGGTACACGATCTGGTCCGTGACCCCGGCAAGTGCCATGGCGTCGCTGGCCAGGAAGTTCTCGCCGTCCTTGCCCACGCCCAGGATCAGCGGTGAGCCCGCCCGCGCGCCGATGACGCGGTGCGGCTCGTCCTTGCAGAACACCGCAATGGCGTAGGCGCCGTGCAGTTGGCCCACCGCCGCCTTGACCGCCTCGAACAGGTCGCCGTCATACAGGCTGTCAACGAGATGGGCGATGACTTCGGTGTCGGTCTGGCTGTTGAAGACATAGCCCCTGGCCTTGAGCGCGGCGCGCAGGTCGTCGTGGTTCTCGATGATGCCGTTATGGACCAGCGCAACGCGCCCGGGCCGCGCCGTGGCGTCAGCGCCGGGGCCATGGCTGAAATGGGGGTGCGCGTTGTGGACTGCCGGTGCGCCATGCGTGGCCCAGCGCGTATGGGCAATGCCGGTTGCACCTTCAACACGGTCGGCTGCGACCTGTTCCAGCAACTCGGCAACCCGCGCGGTGCTGCGAGCCCGTGTGAGCCCGCCCGCGTGCACTGCCACGCCGCAGGAGTCGTAGCCACGGTATTCCAGCCTTTGCAGGCCCTGCACCAGGATGGGGACGATATTGCGGGTGGAAACCGCGCCGACGATGCCGCACATGAGGACTCCTTGAAAATCGATGGGTGGACTGTAGGCGTCAGCCGGTGAAATTTGTGATTGTTTTTTTGACGGATATGGTTTTTAATTTCATGAACATCTTTTCTTTTCCATAAATTTCATATTGAATCCATCAACGGAACAAATCGCGCTTGATGAAACTGACTTTCGCCTGCTCGATCAGCTTCAACATGACGCATCCCTCAGCAATCAGGCGCTGGCAGAAGCCGCGCACGTCTCTGCGCCCACCTGCCTGCGCCGCGTCAAGCGGCTGCGTGATGCCGGCCTGATCGAGCGGCAGGTCGCCATTCTCAGTACCGACAAACTGGCGTCGGTACTGGGACATGGCCTGAGCGCCATCGTCGAAATCACACTGGACCATCAGGGAGCGGAGCATCTGGAGGCCTTTGAGGCACGGGTCAGCAGCGACGCTTCTGTACAGCAATGCTGGCGCGTGTCGCCCGGGCCTGACTTTGTGCTCGTCATCGCCGCTGCCGACATGCCGGACTACCTGGCCCTTGCCCAGCGGCTCTTCACGGCAGATGCCAATGTGCGCAACGTCAAGGCTTTCTTCAGCATCAAGCGCTGCAAGTTCGAGCCGCAGGTACCGCTGGCAACCGGCATGCGGCGCCTTCCGCCCTGACACCTGAACACCAGGCAGCCCGCGCCGCTTTGGGTTAGGCTCAACCGAATGAGCACCCCCTTTCCCAAACGCACGGCGTTGACCGTGCTCCTGCTGTTGGGCATGTGCTTTGCCGGCAACCATATTGCGGCCCGCATCGCATTCGACCATGGCACAGGACTGATCACGGCGGTGGCGGTGCGCTCCGGCGTCACGGCCCTGGCGCTCCTTGCGATCGTCCAATGGCAAGGCATCAGCCTGCGGCCGCCGTCCGGGACGCTACGCTGGCTTCCGGTGCTGGGCGTGGTCGTGGCGGCCCAGAGCCTGCTGCTGTACTCGGCCGTGGCCCGCATCCCGGTGGCCATTGCCTTGCTGGCCTTCAGCACCTTTCCGGTCCAGTATGCATTGCTGTCCTGGATCCTCGGCGGCAAGCCGCCGGGCAAACGGGCGGGCGCCATCATGCTGCTGATCCTGCTGGGGCTGTCGCTTGCGCTCGACGCGCCTGCCGCCCTGGGCGCGACGGCGAGGACCGGACCTGCGCTGGCAACCGGGGTCATCCTCGGCCTGGGAGCCGGGCTGCTGTTCGCAATCGCACTGTGGGTGACCGAACGCCGCCTCCAGACAGTCGCGGGACCCTTGCGCAGCATGACCACCATGGCCATCGTCAGCATTGCAGTCTCGCTGGGCGGACTCACAGGTGTGATGCCCGGTGCCCTGCAATGGCCTGCCGATGCCACGGGCTGGGTCGGCCTGGCCATGCTGACCCTTCTGTACGGCACGGCGTTCTCCGGTCTGTTCGTGCTGATGCCCCGGCTGGACATGGCACACAATGCGGCGGCGCTGAACATCGAGCCCGTCGCCGTGCTGGTCATGGCCTGGATGGTCCTGGACCAGAAACTGGCCTTGATCCAGGTGGCGGGCGCGCTGCTGGTGGTGACAGGCATTGTGCTGCTGGCGCGGCGCAAGACGGGCTGAAACTGCTGCCCTGTTGACAACACAATACGCACAGCAACTGCTCACTCCCGTTCGTCCCGCGCCCGCCCGAAGGCCTGGGCAGGCTCAGCCCGAACGGCTTGATGTCATCCGTCGAATGAACATCAGCTGTGTCAGCCCTCCGGCTTCTTCGACGGCCGCTGCCAGTTCTGCACGCTGAGCTGCTTGCCTCGCGCCACAGACAACGCACCGGGCGCCGTGTCCTTGGTGATCGTCGAGCCGCCGCCCACCGTGCCACCCCTGCCGATGGTCACCGGCGCGACCAGCACCGAGTTGCTGCCGATGTGCACATCGTCCTC
>CAZFKW010000040.1:0-12009 GCA_964519795.1 uncultured Ramlibacter sp.
GATGCCCGGCTTGATGTCCTGCTCATTGTGGGCGATGACCAGACGGAGCTGTTTCGCACCAGCAACAACCCGGCGTTTGCCATCTATTACGGCCAGACCATCCGCAACACTGCGCGCGAGCCGGCCACCCCCGGCGACAACTGGGTCAAGTCGGCCCGCATGTGGCGCCATGAGCCAGGGGAGGACCGCGAGTACCCGGTCAGGAGCGACCTGGCCGAGTGGTTGATCCGCCAGTTGTGCGATCGCGATTTCGACATTGCCGCCATGGACGGCCTGGAGCGGGGCCAGTTCGAGGGGCATGCATTCCAGTTCGTTCACCGGCGTCTGCTCAAGGAGCTTGAACTGCCGGTCATCCCGGTGATCCTCAACACATTTGACCCTCCCAACCAGCCCACGCCGCGCCGTTGCGTCGCCCTGGGCGCTGCGCTGCGCGAACTGATCGCGGACTGGCCTGCAGACCTGCGGGTGGGCGTCATTGCCTCCGGAGGCCTGAGCCACTTCGTGGTCGATGAAGCGCTGGACCGCAAGGTCATCGCGGCCCTTCGCAACAAGGACAGCGCCACCCTGGCCTCACTGGACCCGCGGCACTTGCAGGCCGGCAGCTCGGAAATCCGCAACTGGCTGGTGGTGGGTGAAATGGCGCGTGATCTCGACTTCGAATGGATCGAATACGTGCCCGGCTACCGCAGCCCGGCACTGACCGGTACCGGACTGGCGTTTGCGGCCTGGAAGACACTTGCCTGAACCGTTCCCGCAACTTTGCGAAAGACCCCATGAGCGAAACCCCGATCGAAGCCGCCGCCTCGGAACCCGTCCTGTATATCCACGAGGGCCTGGCGACCATTACGCTCAACCGGCCCGCGCACCGCAACCGCCTGGAGGACAGCGACCTGCGCGCGCTCCTGGCGCATTTCAGCCGGATCAACCAGGATGAAACCATTCGTGCCGTCGTCTTGACGGCAAACACGCGCGGCCAGCCCAGGCCGGTGTTCTGTGCGGGCTACAGCATCGGCAGTTTTGACCATCCGCGGGAGGACACGCCTGCATTTGAAAGCGTTCCCGATGCCCTGGCTGCATTGAGGCCGGTGACCATCTGCGCGCTCAATGGAAGCGTCTATGGCGGGGCAACGGATCTGTTCCTGTCGTGCGATGTGCGCCTTGTCATGCAGGGTGTGGAATTCAGGATGCCCGCTGCGGCGCTCGGGCTCCATTACTACCCGTCAGGCTTGCAACGGTACGTCGCGCAATTCGGGCCGGCTCTTGCCAGATACCTGTTCCTGACGGCGCGGCCCATCACTGCGGAAGCTCTTTGCGCCCGTGCCATGGCGACCGGACCGTTCGATCAGGCGCAGTTCGGTCTTGAGCTGGACAGGTTGGTCAAGGACATCCTTGACCTTGCGCCGCTGGCGACTGCAGGCACCAAGCAATCCATCAACGAGATCAGCCTGGGGCTGCCTGACGTCCCTGCAATGAAGGCACGGGAAGCCATGACCCTGCAAAGCGCGGACTTCCAGGAAGGCCGCAACGCATTCAGGGAACGGCGCCCGGCGCGATTTGCCGGAAGGTGATGCAATGCGGAACGGATTGACTGCATGAACTACCAGCCACACACGGGTGACATCTGCTTCATCCTGGATGATGTGCTGCAAGCCGGACCGGCGCTTGGGGCGCTGGCGCCGTTTGCCGATACCAACGCCGTCCTGATGCATGAAGTGCTGGAACAGGCGGCCAGATTTGTGGCGGACAAGATCGCGCCGATGCAAAGGGTGGGTGACACGTCGGGGTGCCGCTTCCAGGACGGCGCTGTCACCACACCTCCGGGATTCCGGCAAGCCTATGCCGAGTTCTGGCAGTCAGGCTGGGCATCCTTGTCATGTGCAGTTGAAGACGGCGGGCAGGGCCTGCCCGAAGTGTTGAACCAGGTGTTGTACGAAATGCTGAGCGCCGCCAATCATGGCTGGACAATGGCGCCGGGTTTGCTGCACGGCGCCTATGAATGCCTTCGCCACCACGGTAGTCCCGCGCTGAAGGAGGCCTACCTGACCAGGATCGCCAGCGGCGAATGGCTGGCGACCATGTGCCTGACCGAAGCCCATGCGGGCAGCGACCTGGGCCTGATTCGCACCCGCGCCACGCCCGACCCGTCTGCGCCGGAGGAAGACGCAGTACTTGGGGCGGTGTACCGGATCAGCGGCACCAAAATATTCATCTCCGGTGGTGAGCATGACCTGACCGCCAATATCGTTCACCTGGTGTTGGCGCGACTGCCCGGCGCACCGCCGGGACCCAGGGGGCTGTCGCTCCTGCTGGCGCCGAAGGTGCTGCCCGGCGGGCGGCGCAACACGGTGGTGTGTGAGCGAATCGAAGAAAAAATGGGCCTGCACGGCAGCGCGACCTGCGTCATGCGTTTTGATGATGCCACCGGCTGGCTGATCGGCGAACCTGGCAAAGGCCTGGCTGCGATGTTTGTGATGATGAATGCTGCGCGCCTGCATGTGGGGCTGCAGGGTATCGGCCTGCTGGATGCAGCCTGCCAGAAAGCCGATGCCTATGCACGGGAACGCCGCCAGATGCGCGCGCCGGCTTCCGGCGAAACCGGATCGCGGGACGGGCAAGCTGCGGATTGCATCATCGCGCATCCGGCGATACAGCGAATCCTGGACACCCAGCGCGCCTGGATTGATGGCGGGCGCGTACTGGCCTACCGCACAGCGGTCGAACTGGACATCGCGCGCCATCACCCTGATGCCGCCCGTCGCGACGCCGCCCAGGGCTGGTGCGCCCTGGTCACGCCCGTTCTCAAGGCGGCCTTCACCGAACAGGCGTTTCATGGGAGCAGCGATTGCCTGCAGGTTTTTGGCGGCCATGGTTACGTGAGCGAATGGGGAATCGAGCAGATCCTGCGCGATGCACGCATCACGATGATCTATGAGGGCACCAACGAAATCCAGGCCATCGATCTGCTGGTCCGCAAGGTGCTGGGCGACCAGGGCCTGGCCCTGGGAAAACTGCTGGGAGCCCTGTGCATGGACCTTGAAGACGGAAAGGATGAAGCGGCGGAAGGCGGCACGACGAACGGGGTTTCCCGCATGGCCCATGACCTGATGTCCGCGACGTCCGCGCTGCTGGAAGCAGCGCGGACCTCCGCTGAAAACCTGTACTGGGTCGCCGGAGACTACCTGCGGGCCGTGGCGCTGGTCTTGCTGGCATGGGCATGGGCGCGCATTGACCGGGCCAACCGGGGTCTGCATGAGCGATGGGCCCGCCCGGCCGCCGCACTGCGGGCCTGGGTCTTGCCGGAGTTCGAGATGCGGTTGAAGCTGCTGTCAGCAGGGCGGGAGCGGTAGAGCCCACGAAAAAGCCCGGCCGGGATGTCCCGGCCGGGCTTTTGCCTGGGTTGACGTCGTGTGCGGGTTACTCAGACTTCGCCGACGGTCGTGTAGGCGCGGGCGGCTTGGCGGCCTTCGTCGCGCACGGCGGCGGCAGCACGCACGGAACCGGTTTCGGTTTCGACAGCGAACTGGCCGACTTCACCGGTTTGCTGCAGGGCGCTGCTGTTCACGGCGTTGATGGCTTCAGCACGAACTTCAGCACGCGTGTACGCGCCAGGCGTGTACTCGGGGTTGAAGCTGGCGGGCTCACCTGCAAAAGCGGCACCGGCGGCGAGGGCGAAGGAGAGGAGGGCGATTTTCTTCATGATGGTCTTTCAGTTGGATCAGGGATTGAAAAGGCGTGACAGGAGGCGGGTCTATCAGACTTCGCCGACGGTCGTGTAGGCGCGTGATGCCTGGCGGCCTTCGTCGCGCACAGCGGCGGTAGCACGTACGGAACCGGTTTCGGTTTCGACAGCAAACTGGCCGACTTCACCGGTTTGCTGCAGGGCGCTGTTGTTCACGGCGTTGATCGCTTCGGCACGAACTTCAGCGCGCGTGTAGGCGCCAGGCGTGTACTCGGGGTTGAAGCTGGCGGGTTCGCCTGCAAAGGCGGTACCGGCGGCGAGGACGAAGGACAGGAGAGCGATTTTCTTCATGATGGTCTTTCAGTTGGTTAAGCTTGGTTGGTCAGTTTGTTGGCCTTGTTATCGGCGGCGAATCTGTCGTCGATGGATGTAATGTCCGGGAACGAGGGTTTTCCCGGAAGCCGATTGCGACGAACTGCATTAAAGACGCCGTGAAATGCACTGCTGCGCGACCGAGTGGTGACCCCTGCAGGCTCTTGTTTGTGCCACCTGAAAGCAAAAAGGGCCGTCACACAGCTGTGTGACGGCCTCTTGTCGGGAGAAGCGGCTGGTGCCTGTCAGCGGCCCATCGCAAACATCTTGCCCAAAGCGAATACCGAGTTAGGTGCATTCACCTTCATGGGGGCGGCCTTTGGCTTGACGCCTTGTGCAATGCGCACGGGCGCATCGTCCACCACCATGCCCTTGGCGATCTGGTCGTCTGCCAGGCCCTTGAGCGTGATGGTCTGCAGGTACTGGGCCATGCGGTCGTTCAGGCTGTCCCACAGTTCGCTGGTGACGGCGTCGTTCTTGTGGCGTGTGCGGCTGGCCGCAGCGCTGGGTTTGTCCACTGCGACAAGAATCTCCGCCACCGAAATGTCAGCGGGCTTGCGGGCCAGCGAGTAGCCACCGCCTGGTCCGCGCGTGCTCTCCACGAGCCCCGCCTGGCGCAGGTTGCTGAACAGCTGCTCAAGGTAAGACAATGAAATCTGCTGGCGTGCGCCAATGGAGGCCAATGCAACGGCCCCACGCTGCTCGCGCAGCGCCAGATCAATCATCGCCGCTACGGCGAAACGGCCCCGGGTGGTAAGACGCATGGTGTACTCCTTGTGGTGTCGATTTTCGACCCCCCGAATCTACCGCAGTCGATACTTCGCGTATATTCGTATTTTCAAGTAAAACACTTCGATAAACGCGAAGTATTGACTTGCATCATGAACTTCAAGCATCTTCGGTACTTCTGGGTGGTCGCCAAGGCAGGCGGCGTGATGCGTGCGGCCGAGCAGCTGCACACCACGCCACAGACGCTGTCGGGGCAGATCAAGCTCCTGGAAGACAGCCTGGGTTACAAGTTGTTCCAGAAAAGCGGTCGCGGCCTGGAATTGACGGACGAAGGCCGGCTCGCGCTGAACTATGCCGACGAAATATTCGCTCTCGGTTCCGAGCTTGAAAATGCGGTGCGCCACGCAGCGGGCGGACTGCGGGCGCTGGAGTTCCGCGTCGGCGTGGCCGACTCTGTGGCCAAGTCAGTGGCCTACCACCTGCTGGAGCCCGCGCTCAACGTTCCGCGCCAGGTGCGCATGATCTGCCATGAGGGCAAGTTCGATGACCTGCTCGCCCGGCTGGCGCTGCACCGGCTGGACCTGGTGATCGCCGATGAGCGCCTGCCCCGACGTGTCAGTGTGAAGGCGTTCAACCATCCCCTGGGCATCAGCGCGACGAGCTTCGTGTGCGCGCCGGGGCTCAAGGCCCGCCTCAAGGGGCCGTTTCCGGAGTGCCTTAACGGCGTGCCGATGCTGATTCACGGCGCATCGTCGGCGGTGCGCCAGCAATTTGACCAGTGGCTCGCAAGGCACGACATCCACCCCCGGATCATTGGTGAATTCGACGACGGCGCGCTGATGAACGCCTTTGGCCGGGAAGGCAGCGGCGTGTTCATGACGCCCACCGTGCTCGAAGCCGAGATCGAGGCGCAGTATGGCGTCACCGTGATCGGGCGTACCCATGAGCTGATGGAAGAGTTCTTCGCCATCTCCGTGGAGCGGCGCATCTCGCACCCCTGTGTGGCTGCCATCACCCGCTCGGCCCGCGCGCAGCTGTTCAGCGCGTCAGCGGTCTGAGGGCGTGGTACAACCATGATCCCCTTCCTGACCCGACGAAAGTGACACTGTGAAATTCAAGATGGCTCCCAACTCGCTGTTCGCCGTGCTGCTGCGCTCGCCCTGGTGGATCAGCATTGGCATTGCCGTTGGACTGGCTGGCATCTCGCGCCTGGCATTGCCGCCTGACTATGTACTGTATGGCGCCATGGGGGGGTTCCCGTTCGTCGTCATCGGGGTGATCACGGCCTGGCGGCAGTTCAAGGCGCCCAGCCAGAAGCGCGTGATCGCCACGCTTGAAGCCGTGCAGGCCATGTCCTGGCGGGAATTCTCTGCAGCGCTTGAGGCAGCCTTTGTGCGCGATGGCTGCACGGTTGAATCCCTCAAGGGGCCTTCGGCCGACTTTGCCGTAACCAGGGGGCCGCGCATCTCGCTCGTCAGCGCCAGGCGCTGGAAGGCCGCCAACCTGGGCGTCGAGCCGTTGCGTGAGCTGCATGCAGCCACGCAGGCCCGGGAGGCCCAGGAATGCATCTACATCACAGTGGGCGAGATGAGCGACAACGCCCGGCGCTTTGCCGTTGAACACAGGATCCGGGTGCTCACCGGCACCGATCTGGCGGTGTTGCTGGGCCATCAGACGGTTCCCGCAGTTCCCGCGCGCAAGGGCTGATCAGCCCGGCTTCGCTGCGAATTGTGCGCGAGGCGCGTTCAGCGGCGGCAGATGAGCATCACAAGCCCGACGCCGGCCGCCGTGCCCATGGCACGCCATGGGTTTTCATGCACCCATGCATCGGCGGCGCGGCCTGCAGCGGCGGCACGGGCTGCTGCCGTTTTCTCCACTTCGATCAGTCCGGCCTGGAGCTTCAGGAGTGCGACTTCCAGTTGCTCACGCGCTGAACCCGCCATTTCGTTGCCAGTATCGGCTGTCGCCTGCAGCAGCGTCTGAACGTCCCGGATGACCGTTTTGAGGTCTTCGGCAACAGCAGCTCCAGCTTGCGACATCGCGGCTTTGCCTGAAGAAGATTCGTCCATGTCTGGCTCCCGTTCACAAAAGATCCAGCATAGCGCCCGGTGCCCGGAGGCTCGGTGCGCCAGCGCACGAAATCCCGCGCTGGCGCAGCAGTCTCGTGCCGGGTGAGGTCAGCGGTTGATGGACCGAAGGCCCTGCACCACTTGAGCGCATGCCTGGGCAGCCTCCGTTCCCTTGATGAGGAAGTGGTCGCTGAAGTATTTGCGGTGCTCTGCATGTTCATGGAAATGGTGGGGCGTCAGCACGGCCGACAGCACCGGCACATCCACTTCAAGCTGTACCTGCATCAGTGCCCTCACAACCGTCTGCGCGACGAAGTCATGGCGGTAGATGCCGCCGTCCACGACCAGCGCGCAGCCCACAATGGCTGCGTACCGGCCTGACTTCGCCAGGCGCCGCGCGTGCAGCGGGATCTCGAAGGCACCGGGCACCTGGAAGACATCAATGCCGTCCGCGCCGACGCCGTGCCTGGCCATCTCGTCGATGAAGGCCGCGCGTGCTCGCTGGACGATGTCGGCATGCCAGCAGGCCTCGACGAAGGCCACGCGCGTGTCTGGCGGCAGGAGTTGGGGGACATAGGCCGCAGCGGCTGCTGCAGGCTTGAGGGAAGTTGTGTAGTCGATCTGATTCATGGCTGCCTTTGCAGTGAAACCCAATAAAACCAGGACGAACGAGCAGTGCAGGCACGCGCGCACCCGAAGGCGCGGCATGGCCGCCAGGCATCGCTCTCTTTCATCCGGACTTTAACCGTCGGCCCCGGGATCCAACCGGGTCTGCTGACCCCGCACGGCATGGCTGCGCAGGCGCTCGCGGGCTCGTGCAGCAAATCCGTGAAGATTTGCCGCCGTTACCGCCGGTGGGGAATTTCACCCCGCCCTGAGAACGTGTGCGCGGCGTTGTGGACGCCGCACCCTGACATTCTATGCAATGGCAGCCGCCCCCGCGCACGGCACAAGCGCGGCGCAAGATCCTGCACACAGTAAAATCCGCAGCCCTGCAACGCCGGCCCCGCCCGGCCACCGAGCCCACGCCTTGACACATTCCTCTGCATTTCCCGCCGGCGCCGTTGATGCCGCTGAACATCAAGACTCCCTGAAAGTGCAGCAGCCGCGCCTGTGGTGCGGCGACGGATGGACGGCCAGGGTCATCAAGAACGAAGACGACGACGGCTGGGCCGTGGCCATGATCCGTGATGGGGAGCCGGAGCCCGCGCTGGTCGGCCCATGGACGATGGGCCGCGACAAGAAAAATCCAAAGCCCCTGGACAGTGCGGCATTCAGCACGCTGGTCAAGACCGCGTCGGAGTTCGTGCGCCGCCACGAGCAGCAACTGCATGCGACGCTGCACCAGAGCATCACGGTGACGGCGCTGTCCTCGCGCATCACGGTATCGCTGGACATCGTGCCGGATGACGACAACCCCCACGCCATGCTGACCGCAGCGAGTGAAGCCGGTGAACAGCTTGCACAGGTGCCTGTGGCCCCATCCTTCAAGCTCAACCGCACAAGCGCCGTCGCCTGGGCAGAGAACGGCTTTGCCAGGCCAAAGGAGCGTTGATGCGGCCGGCTGCCGCCTGCGGCATTGACTTCGGAACGTCCAACTCCACCGCAGGCTGGATCCCGCCGGGCCCGGCGTCCGGCACGCCGGTGCTGCTCCAGCTTGAAGGCGATCGCGTCACGCTGCCCTCTGTGGTGTTCTTCCATGCGGACGATGGGCGGGTCAGCTATGGCCGCGCTGCGCTGGCCGATTACCTCCTGGGCGACGACGGCCGCCTGATGCGATCACTCAAGAGCCTGCTGGGCACGTCCATGATTGACGAGCATACGGAGGTCGCAGGGCAGGCCTTGCCTTTCCGTACGCTATTGGGTCATTTCATCGGCGAACTGAAGCGCCGCGCGGAGAGGTCCGCCGGGCAGCCCTTTACCCGCGCCGTGATCGGCAGGCCGGTGTTCTTTGTGGACGATGATGCGGCTGCCGACCGGCGGGCCGAAAACACCCTTGCGGAGATCGCCCGCTCAACAGGCCTGAAGGACATCGCCTTCCAGTACGAGCCGATAGCCGCCGCGTTTGACTATGAGTCGCAGATCAGCCGCGAGGAACGGGTGCTGGTGGTGGACATAGGCGGGGGTACATCGGACTTCGCGCTGGTACGCCTGTCGCCCGAACGCGCTCGCAAGGACGAGCGGCGGGACGACATTCTTGCCAGCGGTGGCGTTCACATCGGCGGCACGGACTTCGACAAGTACCTGAGCCTGGCCAGCGTCATGCCTTCATTGGGCCTGGGTGGCCTGCTGGAGACGGGCCTGAGCATCCCATCATCACCGTACTTCAACCTTGCCACCTGGCACACCATCAACCAGGTCTACAGCCGCAAGTCCTGGGCTCTCATCAGCGAGTTGCGGCGCGACGCCGTCGACAAGGACAAGCTGGACCGGCTGATGAACCTGGTCCGCGAGCGCGCCGGCCACTGGCTGGCGATGCAGGTGGAGGCGGCCAAGATCGCCCTGTCCGATGCACCGGAGGCGGTCATGGACCTGGACCGCATCGCGCCTGGTGAAAGGCTGACCCTGCACCGTGCAGACCTTGACGGTGCCATCGCGCACCTGGTGGCCAGGATCGCGGACACCGTCACGAAACTCCTGAACGATGCCGGCGTTGGTGCAGGGGACATCGACACCGTCTTTTTCACCGGCGGCTCCAGCGGCGTTCCGCTGTTGCGCCAGCGCATCTCGGCCATGCTGCCAAAGGCCCGCAGCGTCGAAGGGGACCTGTTCGGCAGCATCGGCGCCGGACTTGCCCTGGATGCGCTTCGAAAGTTTTAGACGCCCCCATTCAAGCCATGCACCATAGAAACGCCCTTGTCCTGTTCTCAGGCGGCCAGGACTCCACCACCTGCCTGGCGCTCGCGCTGACGAAGTACGAGCGTGTCGAGACAGTCGGCTTTGACTACCGGCAGCGGCACAGCGTCGAGTTGCAGGCGCGCGTTCAAGTGCTGGCGCAGGTGAGGGCGCAGTTTCCGGAATGGGCGGCCCGGCTGGGCGACGACCATATGCTCGACCTGGCCGTGCTTGGCAGCGTGAGCGAGACGTCGCTGACCCGCGACATGGCCTTCAGCATGGAAAGGTCGGGCCTGCCCAACACCTTCGTGCCCGGTCGCAACCTGCTGTTCCTCACGCTGGCGGCGGCGCTGGCCTACCGGCGGGGGCTGGACGTCATCGTCGCCGGCGTGTGCGAGACCGATTTTTCCGGCTACCCCGACTGCCGCGACGGCACCATGAAAGCCATGCAGCTGGCGCTGTCCCTGGGCATGGACAGGCGCTTCCTCATCGAGACCCCGTTGATGTGGATCGACAAGGCGCAGACCTGGGGCATGGCCCATGAGCTGGGCGGCCCGGCACTGGTCGAACTCATTGTCGAGCACACCCACACCTGCTACATGGGTGTCCGCGAGCACCGCCACGCCTGGGGCTATGGCTGCGGCGAGTGCGCTGCATGCGGATTGCGTGCGCGCGGCTGGGCCGCCTACGCGAGCCGGTAAGCCGCGCCGGCACCGTCGGGTTGCCTGACCAGCGTCCAGCGTGTGTCGTGAAAGGCGGCTGCAGTCGGTCGGTGGGCGATTGACACCAGTGACCCGCCTGCCTTGCGCGTTTGCGCCAGCAGCTTCTCGTAGAGTGACTTCTCCGCCGCTTCATCCAGCGCGCTGGTGGCTTCATCGGCGAAGATCCATGACGGCTTCTTCAGCAGCACACGCGCAATCGCCAGGCGCTGCTGCTCGCCGCCCGAGAGTTTCTGGCTCCACGCGCCTTCCTCGTCCAGCTTGCCGGCCATCTGCGGCAGCAGCGCGTCATTCAGCGCCTGGTCCAGCTCGGCGTCCGAGTACTTGCCAGGCTCGTCCGGATAGGCCAGCGCTTGGCGCAACGGGCCGTTGGGGAAGTACGGGCGCTGTGGAATGAACATTGAGTTGGCAGGCTGCTCCACATGCCCCTGTGCAAAAGGCCAGATGCCTGCGAACGCCCGGAACAGCGTTGACTTGCCACTGCCTGAAGGACCGCTTACCAGCACGCTCTCGCCCGCGCCGGCATGCAGGTTCACGCCTTCGACCAGCATGGCGCCCGTAGGCAGGCGCAGCGTCAAGCCGGTTGCAGCAAGCGCCTCCGCGCCGGACGTCACCGGCACTGGGGCGGTATTGGCCTGGGCGTTCAGGTGCTCCTCAAAGCTCGTCAGGCGATCCGCCGTGGCGCGCCAGGCAGCCAGCGAGCTGTAGTTGTCCACCAGCCAGCTCAGCGAATCCTGTACGCGGCCGAAGGCGGAGCTGATCTGCATCAGCTGGCCGAGCTGGATGGCGCCACTGAAAAAGCGCGGCGCGGCAACGATGAACGGAAAGACCACGGCGGCCTGGCCGAAAAAATTGGTGAACCACACCAGGTTTTTCTGCGCCTTGATCAAGCGCAGGTAGTTGGACAGCACATTGGCAAAGCGCGAGTCAAGTTGCCCGCGCTCCACAGCCTCGCCCTTGTCCAGCGCAATGGATTCGCTGTATTCGCGCACCCGCACCATGTGGTGGCGGAAGTCGGCCTCGTAGCGTTGCTGCAGGAAGTTGAGCCTGATCTGCGGGCGGCCGATGTAGTGGGTGATGATGCTGCCCGCAAGGCAGTAGATCACCGCCATCCAGACCATGAAGCCGGGAATGTTGTAGCTGGTGCCGCCCAGCGTGAAGCCGAAGCTGCCCGACAGGCTCCACAGGATCCCGACAAAGCTGGCCAGGGTCACGACCGCATTGAGCAGGCCCATCGAAAGGCCGATGGTATAGGTCGTGAACAGGTTCAGGTCTTCCTGTATCCGCTGATCGGGATTGTCAGGTGTTGACTCGCCGGCAGCGGAAAAGCGGGCCAGCTCCAGCTTGTAGAACGCGTGGCCGGTGAGCCAGCGCTGCGTGTAGCTGGCGGTCATCCAGGCGCGCCAGCGGATCTCCAGCAGCTGTGTCAGGTAGAACTTGTACACCGCGATGACGATGTACGCGAATGCGAGGTACCCAAAGCGCGCCAGCTGTTCCCAGAAGACCGGCTGGTTCCTGTTTTCCAGGGCGTCATAGAAGACGCGGTACCAGTCGTTGATGAGAACCAGCATGTACACCGCCGCCAGGTTCAGCACGACGATGGCGG
>CAZFKW010000040.1:12019-15128 GCA_964519795.1 uncultured Ramlibacter sp.
TGTCGTCGGGGCCCGCCTTGCGCGGGATCGCCTGGGCGGCGAGCATGGCGCGGGCCTTCCATTTGTCCTCCGACTTGAAGTAGGGCAGCGACAGCGCCCATATCTTTTTTGCCGTGCTCTTGGATGCGGCGAATTTGGCGGCCAGGCTCATGAGGGGCGACTCCAGGTAAGGTGCTGCATCGTACCTCTGCGGGGGCGTCCTCCGCAGCAGCACATCGGGATTTCACCTGCGCGAAGCGGCGACAATGGCGGCATGACCATGACCAGACATGCACCGACCCCCGTTGAATTTGAACCCGCTTTCATCGACATGCTCACGCAGCTTTTCGAAGAAAAGATTGTTTTCAACGCCGTGCTCGGCCTGAAGGTCACATCCATCCGTCCCGACGGCGTCGAAGGCCGCATCGAGATGAAGCCCGATCTGGTCGGGCACTATGCCTACAACCGGGTCCATGGTGGCGTGATCAGTGCGGCGCTGGACGCCATGGCCGGCCTTGCGGTGATGGCGGCTGTCGGCGCGCTGCACATGGATGAGCCGGCCCCGAAGCGCCTTGAGCGCTTTGCCAGGCTGGGCACGATCGACCTGCGGGTGGATTACCTGCGGCCGGCCATTGGCGGGCATTTCACCGTCAAGGCCGAGGTGATGCGCCTGGGTTCGCGCGTCGCCTCGACCCGCATGGAGTTCTACGGCCCGGACGGCAAACTGATGTCCACGGGAGCCGGCGCCTACATCGTGTCCTGACGCAGGCGGATGGTCAGCGCAGCCCGCGCGTGTATTTGGCGGCGCGATCGGCCAGGGCCTGATCCCGCGCGCTCTGATCAAGTGGCGATGGCGCAGCCGGCGGTCTGGCGCCGGTTGCACCCGGGACGCCAGGCCCTTCGCGCGGTCCGAAGATCATCCGCTGGAGGTATCTTGCTTCCTCGCGCAGGCGCTCGTTGCCGCTGCCCGAGGCCATCTGGAAGACGGACTCGGCATAGGTGCTGTCATTGATGAGATTCATGACATTGACGCGCAACCCGAACTCATGGCGCATCGGCACAACGAGTTTCATGGCGCGGCTGATGATCTCGGACTGGTTCTCAGCCATGGAAGACTCCTGTGAATCTGCTGTGCGACTGCAGCCTGTTCCTCAGGCGGCGCTTTCGCCGTGCTGGGACAGGTCGAGGCCCACCATCTCGTCCTTTTCTGTGACGCGCAGTCCGACAATGAAGTTGACGAGCTTGAGAATGATCCAGGTCATGACCACGGCCCAGGCGGACACTGCGGCGGCTCCGACAAGGTTGGTGGTGACAGTGGCAGTCACGGGCGCGATCTCGCGCAGCGCGAAGAGCGGCGTCAGGACCGTGCCGACGATGCCGCCAACGCCATGAAGTGCAAAGACGTCCAGTGAGTCGTCAATCCTGGTGGTGGACTTGAAAACGGAAACGACGATGAAGCAGGTGACCGATGAAATCGCCCCGATGCATACCGCGCCGTAGACGCCGACGTATCCTGATGCCGGCGTGATGGCAATCAGGCCGGCAATCGCGCCGGTGGCCATGCCCAGCACGCTCATCTGCTGGCGCCGCAGCATCTCGCAGACGGCCCAGATCAGCGCGCCCGCGCCGGCAGCCACCTGGGTGGCGAGCAGCGCGCCGGCGGCCCTGCTGCTGGCCTCAAAGGCCGAGCCGGCATTGAACCCGAACCAGCCGGCCCACAACAGGCCGGCGCCGAGGACCGTGAGTGAAAGGTTGTGCGGGACCATCGGCTCCTTGCCAAAGCCACGGCGGGGTCCCGCCATTTTTGCGGCGACCAGACCGGTGACCCCTGCCAGGATGTGCACCACGGTGCCTCCGGCAAAGTCCATATGTCCCATTTTGGCCAGCCAGCCTTCCGGATGCCAGATCCAGTGCGCCACAGGCGCGTAGACGGCTGTGATCCAGAGCGCACCGAACAGCATCGTCGCACCGATGCGCATGCGCTCGGCCGTGGCGCCCAGGATGATTGCAAAGGTGATGATGGCAAAGGCCATCTGGAACAGGAAGAAAACGGCTTCCGGAATCCTAGGCGCGATGAGGTGGGTTCCGGCCCTGGCACCGATCAGTCCGTCGGCCCAGGCCCGGGACAGGCCACCCACCCATTCATTGCCTGGGGCGAAGGCCAGCGAGTAGCCAATTGCGGCCCAGACAATGGTCACGACGCCGATGCTGGCAATGGTTTGCGCCATGATGGACAGTGTGTTGCGGGTGCGCAGCATGCCGCTGTAGAACAGCATGATGCCGGGCATGGTCATCAGGAGCACCAGCACCGTTGAAACCAGCATCCAGGCGGTGTCGGCGCCATTGATGCCTGCTGCGGCAGCGGGTGACGCAGCCGCGATGGCCGTGCCGGGGAGGGTGAGCGCCGTGCCGACCAGGGCGGGTGGGACGGCAAGCCGCGAAATGCGTTGAAATCCGGAACGGGTGGTAGCCATGCGTGAAACTCCGGTAGGTGGAGCGCATTGATCTGCGATCCGTGTTGTAAAAAAATGTGAATGAAGTTTAGGAATGCGCATGGACGTCTTCAACGGGCCTTCGGGATTAGTCCGGATGGCCGGGGCCTTGTGGCGCGACCATGAAAAAAGCCACCCGAAGGTGGCTCTTGTTGCTGGAGAAAGGGCGCGTCAGGGCTTCAGGTAGCCGGAAACTGGCTTCCACTTGCCATCCTGGATCTGCGACAGCCTGGACAGGTCGTTGCCCAGCCGTTTGGTTGCGGTGTAGTTGCTGCGTGGCGAGCCGAACATGTCGGGCTCGAACGCGATGCCATCCATGGCCTTGATGAAGGTGTCGGTCGTCAGCGTCGGGCCGGCGCGGTTCGCAGCCTTGATGAACTGGTCGATGACGCTGTAGCCGTAGACCGAGAACACCGTCGGGTCTTCATTGAATTTGGTCTTGTACTTGGCAGCCCAGAAGCGGATGGCCGGAGATGCGTCGTCCAGGTAAGGGTGCTGCACCGTCATGGCGCCGTACAGCCCGTCCATGGCTTTGCCCCCCAGCTTGTGGATGAGGTCTGTGTACACGGCGCTGGAGCCCAGAAAGGTCGGGTTGAAGCCGGTCTTGCGCGACTCGCCGATGGTGCCGATCGTCTCGC
>CAZFKW010000041.1:0-7688 GCA_964519795.1 uncultured Ramlibacter sp.
GCCTCCAGGCGGTGTGCCGCTTCCGAGATCTCCCTGAGCACCATCTCGCGTCTTGCGGCATCGCGCAGACGGGAATGGATGGTCGCTACGCTGATGGCCGCGACGGGTTGTCCCGCTCCATCGCGCAGCGCCAGCGCCATCCCCGTCATGTCCGGGTTGAGGTCATCGACAAAGGCGTGTCCCAGGCGCCGTGTACGGGTGATGTGCTTGCGAATATGTTCCAGTGAAACCTGCCGTTTGGCGCAATAGGCGACGTGCGCCGGGCTCGCGAGAATGCGGTCGATCTCGGCCTCGTCGTCGATGGCCGCGAGTATCGCGGCGCTTGCGGAGCCCACGCCTAGTGCGCTGTGGTCGCCAGGGTTCAGTGGCAGTGCGCGTATGGTCCCGGTGCCCTCCTGCAGGACCAGGCAGACCGCCATGTTGCGCACGCGCATGCTGAGGTACGCGGTATCCCCGACGCGTTCTGACAGGGTCCGGACAATCGGCGCGGCCCGCTCGGCAAATCCACTGCGGCGCGTCACTGCCGACGCCCAGGCGCCAATCTGGAAGCCCAGGAAATACCGGCCCCCCGGCTGCTCGATTTCCACGAAGCCGTTCGCGCAGAGTCCAGCCAGGAGGCGGTGAAGCGTTGCCTTGCTGAACCCCGTCTGGTTCATGAGGTCGGTAAAGCGCATCCCTTCCCGTTGCCCCTGCACCAATGCATCCAGTAAAGCCGCAGTGCGGCCGAGGGTCTGCTCGATACCCCGGTCCCCCACAGCTACGCCTGTGACGCGCTCTGTCACCTTATGGACTTCAGCGACTTTCTGTTTCATGGAAATCGGACCCATTTGGAAAACTCCGGCGGGCATGTGCCGACACCGCGCGCCATTGTCCCACCTCACCGCGCAAATGGTGGCTGACCGTGCAATCGGAATGGGCCAAGTGTAGTGGGGCCGGCCCGCTGCTCGCCGAAGGGGCAGCCGGCACCGGCCGAAGCTGCCCAGGTCTTTTCAGGGCGCCCAGGCTTCGCCCTATTCCACCTTGATTCCCGACTTGCGGATCACATCGCCCCACTTGCCGCTTTCATCTTCGATGAATTTGGCGAACGCGGCGGCGCTTGACGGGTTGGCCTCCAGCCCCTGGGCAATCAGCTTCTGTTTGACGTCAGGATCCCCGAGTGCACGCTGGATTTCCGCCTCCAGCTTGTCGACCACAGGGCGCGGCGTTCCCTGCGGCACCATGAAGCCGTACCAGCCGGACGCCACCACGGCGGGAAAGCCCTGCTCGCTGATGGTCGGTGTCTGGGGGTAGATGGCGCTGCGGTCGGCCGATGCGACGCCAAGCACCCTGAGTTTGCCCGCCTGGATGTGCGGCAAGGCTGTGCTGATGGCCGTGAGCGTTGCATCAATACGGCCGGCGAGCAGTTCGGTGTAGGCTGGAGCATCGCCGCGAAAGTGGGCGGTGAGCCCCTTCACGCCTGCAGCCCTCATGAGCAGTTCGCCGGCAAGGTGCGGCTGCGAGCCGGCGCCGGGCGAGCCGAAGTTGACTCCGCCCGGCTTTGTCTTGCCCCAGGCGATGAATTCCTGCAGGGTCTTGTAAGGCGCCTGTGCGTTGACGATCAGGAAGATGGGCGCGATGACGGCCTTGGCCACAGGCACGAGATCCTTGCGCGGGTCATAGCTCAGCTTGCCATACAGCGCCTCGGCGGTGGCGTAGGGCGCCGCCATGTACAGGACGGTGTAGCCGTCCGGCGTTGCGCGTGCCACAGACTCGTTGGCAATGCGTGTGCCGGCGCCGGGCTTGTTCTCCACCAGGAACTGCTGGCCCGTCTGCCGCCCGATGTACTCGCCCAGAATGCGGGCCGACACGTCGCTTGCGCCCCCTGCGGCGTACGGTGAGACGAGGCGCACCGGGCGCGAGGGCCAGTCGGTTTGCGCAAACAGACTGAGGGCCGGGTGGGCGGCGAGCGCGGCGGCAGAGGCGTTGCGCAGCAGGGTGCGGCGGGTGAATGTCATGTCTTGTCTCCAGTGGTGGGTTGTGCGTGTGTCGCTACTCGTTTGCCGAACGATAGGGGTGCGCGCTCTATCGGACAAGACGAATTTCTTGAGCAATCCATAATCTGGCCCTATGAATCAGGAATCCTGCAATGAACCCGGCCAGAGAGCCTTGAACAAGGAGACACGATGACCATGCATGTCACGCTGCGGCAACTGCGCGCCTTTGTGGCGGTGCTGGAAACCGGCAGCTTTTCCGAAGCCTCCAAATCCATGCACCTGTCGCAGGCGGCGCTCAGCGGCCTGGTCAAGGAGCTTGAAAACCGGGTGGGTGAGACGTTTGACCCGATGGTGCGCCGCGTGCTGTCCAGCCTGGACGAAGCACTCGAGAGCCTCACCAACCTCAAGGACCTGCGCCGCGGCCTGGTGCGTGTGGCCGCGCCCGAGCCGCTGTCGTGCACGCTGCTGCCCGAGCTGATTGCCAGGTACACCAGCCGGCACCCGCAGGTGGATGTCCGCTTTGAAGACGTGCCCATCGAGCAGGTGCTCTCGGGCCTGCAGAACGGCCATACCGACATCGGCTTCGGCCCGGCCGGCGTGATTGTTGATGACGTGGTGGAGGCGCAACTGCTCTGGGCCGAGCCGCTGTGGGTGGCGCTGCACCCGGATGATGCGCTGGCCCAGGGCGCGTCGGTGATGTGGAAGGACCTGCGCGACCACCCCCTCATCAACTACATGCCCAATCTGGCCACCAATGTGCTGAGCCACGTGCCGCCGCGCAACCACCCGAAAAGGCTGGTGCCGGTGCATCGCGTCAATACCGCGCTGTCCATGCTGCGGGTGCAGCAGGGCGCAGTCATTTGCCCGGCCATGGCAGGTCCGCTGGTTCAGGGCTTCGGCCTGAAGTTCCTGCCGCTCAGGCAGCCGGCCGTTGGCTGGAAGATCGCGATGTTTGCCCGGCGCAGGCCGTCGCTCTCGCCAGCGGTGCAGAGCTTCATGGATTTCACGATGGAGTTTGCGAAAAGCTGGGCGAAGAAGGCGCCCACCGCGTAGGGTGAATGGCACTTCCTTGGGCGCCTGACTGTCCTTCCGTTCGGCCTGAGCCCGTCGAAGGCCTGGCGCGGTGCATCGCAAGAAGGCTTCGACAGGCCTGTCCTGAGCTTGACGCCGATGCACTCAGTACAGAATGCCGTCCCGCTGCAGCGCTGCAATCTCATCGCCGCTGAATCCTGCTTCTGCAAGCACCGCAAGACCGTCTGCACCCACTTCAGGCGCTGGGTGGGGTGCGGCCCGTGCACTGTCGCCCAGCCGGTACGGCAGGCCCAGCGTCCGGTACCCCGCGCCATCAGGTGCACGGGCCTCCACCAGGATGCCGCTGGCCACGACATCGGCGCTAGCCAGCGTCTGCCCGTAGGTCCGTACCGCGCCGGCCACGATCTGGTGGCGCCCCATGAGGTCCACGCATTGCTCGCTGGTCAGGCTGGACAGGCACTCGCGCAGCACCGCGCGCAAGGCCTCACGGTTGGCCACGCGTTGCGCATTGCTGCAAAAGCGGGGGTCGGTGATCAGCGCCTCGCGGCCCATCACGCGGCAAAAGCGCGCCCAGTGATCTTCTGCGTAGGCCGACAGCACGATATGCCCGTCCAGCGTCGGCACCACCTCCGCCGCAGGCGCGCTGTGCGGCTGGCCCGCGCCCATGCGCGTGGGCTCGGTGCCGCCGCCGAGGAAGTCTGCCCAGTTGGGTGCCTGCAAATGCATGGCGACTTCCAGCAGCGAGGTCTCGATGGTCTCGCCCACACCGCTGCGCTCGCGCGCATAGAGCGCCGCAAGCACGGCCTGCGCACCCAGGTGCGCGGCGGCGGCGTCGATGATGGGCGCTCCCACCTTCTGCGGCAGGCCGTCGGGCTCACCTGTCACCGACATCAGCCCGCTCTCGGCCTGCGCCGCCACGTCATAGCCGGGCCTGAGGCTCGACGGTCCCAGGCTGCCAAAGCCGGTGACAGACAGGTAGATGATGCGCGGGTTCACCGTGCGCACCTTGTCCGGCCCCAGCCCCAGCTTGGCGACTGCGCCGGGCCGCAGGTTCTGGATGACGACATCGCTGCCCGCCATGAGCTTCATCGCGGCCT
Organism: uncultured Ramlibacter sp.; assembly: GCA_964519795.1. Lineage (GTDB taxonomy): Bacteria > Pseudomonadota > Gammaproteobacteria > Burkholderiales > Burkholderiaceae_C > JACMQX01. The sequence continues at coordinate 4,103 of CAZFKW010000041.1, forward strand.
CCACCCCGCGTTCACTCTTCAGGTCCAGCGCAATGGAGCGCTTGCCGCGGTTGTAGGCGCGCACCATGGACTCGCCGTAGCGGCCGATGTGCCGGGCCTGGTCGCCTGCAGGCGGCTCGATCTTGATGACCTCGGCGCCCAGTTCAGCCAGGACCATCGCGGCGCCAGGGCCGGCGATGTACTGGCCGAGGTCGATCACGCGGATGCCGCGCAATGGAGTGGCTGCGGGCTTGGGAGGAGACTGTTGTTGCGTCATGGAGAAGGTTGTTGTGCGCGGCTCAAGCCGCCCAGTCAAATCGGAAGCGGCTGCCACAGGCCGTGATGCGGCCGAAGGAAGGCGCGGGAAAGTGCGTGCCGCATACCAGCGTCTGCGCCTCGCAGTGCCGCTGGAGGAATGCAAGGCGCGTCTGCGCCGCCAACGCTGTGTTGTGGTCAAAGCGCGGCTCCCACTGCGGCTCGGCCACTTGCACCGGGCTGTGCATCATGTCGCCGGTGATGACGGCGCTGGTGCCTGCGGAGGCTACGCGCACCGACACATGATCTGGCGTGTGGCCGGGCGTCGGCTCCAGCCACACCTCGTCGTCAAGCGCATGGTCGTTGGCCACGAGCATTGCTTGCCCGGCCTGGATGACGGGAAGCACGCTGTCGTCGAAATGCGGCATGGGTGTGGCCCTGTGCACCACTTCCAGATGCCGCAGTTCAATGGCAGACATGACGTACTTCGCATTGGGAAATGTCGGCACCCAGCGGCCGTCCACCAGCCGCGTGTTCCAGCCCACATGGTCGGAGTGCAGGTGCGTGCACAGCACATAGTCAATGTCTTCAGGCGCGAGGCCCGCGAGCGCCAGCTTGTGCAGCAGCACACCGCCGCTGGCCTGGTGCCAGTTGGGGGGAGCGTAGGCCCCCAGCCTTGTCTTGTGGTCGCCCACGCAGGTGTCCACCAGGATGTTGTGGTGCCGCGTGCGCAGCAGGTAGGACTGCATGGTCATCGTCAGGTAGCCCAACGCCGTGTTGCCCGGGTGCGGTGTCAGCCACTCGCGGTACGGGGCCCAGTCAGCGGCAGTCGTCTGCGGAAAGAACACCAGCGGGTCGAAGTTGGCTTCTTCCGATTCAACCAGCCGTTGGACGCGCACGCCGCCCAGTTCCCGATCAAGCATCTGACAACCTGGTGTTGCGCGGCGGCTCAGTGAGGCAATGGCAGAAAGATCAGTCCAGCGTCGTGCCGGTGTCCCGCACGGCCTTCAGGATCACGGGCAACCGCACCTTGTAACCCGCAGCTGCTTCGGCCGGCCCGGCGCCCACGGCCTCCATGCCCCAGGAGTCGATCAGCTGCGTCATCTCCGGGTTCTTGACGATGGCCACCAGCTCTCGGCCGAGGCGCTCAATGATTTCCGGTGGCGTCTTTGACGGTGCGAGCACCGCATAAGGCCCGGTCAGTTTGAACACTTCATCCGGGTAGCCCACCTCGGCAAAGGTCGGTACCTCCGGCAGGCCGGACGCGCGGTTGGGCCCCAGCGTGGCCATGGCGCGGACCTTGCCCGCCTGCAGGAAGGGCTTGAGCGTGGTCACCGAGCCGCAGGTCATGGTGATCTGGCCGCCAATGAGGTCAGCCACCATGGGCGACTCGCCCTTGTACGGCACATGCAGCGTGCTCGTGCCATAAGTGAGGTCCAGGTGCGTCTGGATCATGTGCGGCTGGCTGCCCGCACCCCAGGAGCCAATGGACACCTTGCCCGGGTTGGCCTTGGCAAAGTCCAGCAGCTCCTTGAACGAGCGCACCGGCACCGAAGGGTGCGTGGCGCAGAACACGCGCGCCTGCGCCAGGTCCGCCACAAAGGTGAAGTCGGTGCGCGGGTCGTAAGGCAGCTTTTTGTACAGCGCGATCGCCTGGGTGATGGGCACCGGGGGAGTCATCAGCAACGTGTAGCCGTCCGGCGCGGCCTTGGCCACGATGTCCGTCCCCAGGTTGCCGCCGACTCCGGGCTTGTTGTCAACGATGACGGGCTGGCCCAGGCGTGCGCCGAGCGCCTCGGCAATCTTGCGCGCGAGCACGTCGGCAGAGCCGCCGGCCGCGAGGGGGATGACCAGGCGAATGGGTTTGCTGGGCCAGGCCTGCTGGGCCATGGCGGGGAGGGTGGTGGCGGCGAGCAGCACGAGGCTGGCGGCTGTGGCCAGCAGGTTGCGGCGCTGTTTGGGCGTTGTGTGAGCTGAACTTGATTGCATCGTCTGTCTCCTGTCGCCGTGTGATTCCGGCGTGTTGTCGGGAAGGTCTGGGGCAGACGATACGGGGCGGCGGACTATCGGGCAATCTGCAAATTCTGAGTAATCGATAAGCGGAGGTTGTGAATTGCGAGCCATGAAAGCGCGGCAATAAAGTTCGTGTACCAGTCACACGTGCCTTGCGCAGCGCAGATGACGCGTTTTACTCAGGACTTTCAGAATTTGTGGTCGATCCGGAGTTGCTTCAGGATCTCGTTTGCCGTGTGACGCGAGGGGCAATTGAACGGGACGATGGTGGCAACTTTGCCATTACCCCATTTTTCATGCGAGCCTTTTGCTGGGCCGAGCCTGTAAAACCCTCGCGCAGCAAGGATCTCGACGAGCAGCTTGTAGTAGCCCTTCATGCGGCGCAGGCTGCGCCAATCATTCTCAGTGTGGGTAGTGCGCGCTCAGGCACCACACCCAACTCAAGCTCGAGCAACTCTCCGATGCCAATCTCGACTTCCTTCCAGACTTCATCAAGCGATTCGCCCGTGACAACCAGCCCATTGAGGTCGGGGCTGCTTGTCCAGAAGCTTTTGACTTCAGGATCAAAGTGGACATTGACACGCAGGGTGAGGGGCACACCAAGACGGTGTGCAAGCTTCCAGCCAGGAAGTCCCACGCGATATCGTGCCAACATTCACTTCACTCCTGAGTATGGGGCCGATGGTTCTGTGCGGCCGCCTGTGTATGACGTTAGTTTACTGCCGTCGTTGAAGCTTCACAACTCTGAAGGCCGGGAGCCAGACGCGTTGGTGATAAAGTCTGCGTGCCCACCGAAAGTGGGTTCGGGCCTGGACAGCCTGAAATTAGTCCGGTGACGAAAGGTCACCGGAAGCCACGAGCTCGGTGGCCTTTCGTTCGACAACCGCATCAGGCGGCTCGGACGTGAGGCTCATTGAGCCTGCCGGTTTTCTCCGGACTTTCCGGTCTGTCCAGCTCGTTCGAGCCGCCGCCTATCGATTCAACCTATATTTTTTTCTACCAGCACATCAGCAAAGGCGACGGCTTTCTTCACCCTCAGACCAGGAGAAAGTTCCATGTCATCCTCTACAGACTCTTTCGATTCATGCGCCTGCAAGCCGCCGGTTCGCACGACTGTTCACGTGCTGCCCGAAGGTTTCTTTGAAGACCTGACCGATCAGATGGCCGTCATCGAGGACGTCCAGCACACGGTCGAACTGCTCGAAGGCTTTGTGAACCCCATCGTGCAGCCCGGCGTTTACCTGCCGGACCTGGACCGCGACCAGGTGGGCGCGCAGCTGCGGCTGATCAACACCACCTTCTACACCCGCCTTGCCGTGGTGAAGGGGATGCTGGCGGC